>CAZHOY010000047.1:0-9019 GCA_964534695.1 uncultured Actinomycetota bacterium
ATAAGAATAAAATATCGGAAAGTGAAGCTACCCATGAAATTCTTATACGTTCATTCAGAAATAAATTAAGAACAAGAGATTACAGAAACGATAAAATTATCAACAAATTACAGGAATATGCCATTCAGATAGGAAAAAAGCTAAACTTTTCCAACTTAAAGCTTGAAGAACTAAAACTGCTTATGAATCTTCACAATATAGGAAAACTTGCACTGGCTGATGAAATAATGGCAAAGCCGGGAAGTTTAAGCAGTGATGAATGGAAAATAATAAAAAAACTTCCTGAAATAGGATACCGTATCGCTGAATCATCTTTACAGCTTAAACCCATAGCCGAATCAATACTTTCACATCATGAATGGTATAACGGACAGGGATATCCAAGAGGTATAAAGGGTGAAAAAATTCCTGTACTGTCCAGAATATCATTCCTTATTAATTCCTTTGAGGCAATGACCAAGAACAGGCCCTATAGAAAAAAAATGTCATGTGAAGAAGCAATCAATGAAATAAAAAAATACAGCGGTATCCAGTTTGATCCAAAAATAGTAAATATTTTTTTAGAAATATTAGAAAAGGAAAAGGAGAACTAATTTACCGGCAGGCTATCTTAATGGCGGAGAGGGAGGGATTTGAACCCCCGGAAGGTATAAACCTTCAACGGTTTTCAAGACCGCCGCATTCAACCAGACTCTGCCACCTCTCCAGCAAGGACAAATTATAACATAAAATCTGGATTTATTAATATCATTGCCGCTGCAGTATTTTTTTAGATGAGTGAAAGTTTATATTACTTACCCTTTTTGCTGGAAATTATCTTTATTCCATTCATATAAGGTTGCAGGACCTCCGGAATACTTATATTCCCCCTGGCATCCTGATAATTTTCATAAATTGCTATCAGGGTTCTTCCTACTGCACAGGCAGTGCTATTCATGGTATGAACCAGCTCTTTCTTTTTGCCATCCCTGTACTTTATATTAAGTCTTCTTGCCTGAAAATCCGTATCATGGCTGCAGGAAGCCAGTTCCCTATACCTGTTCTGACCCGGAAGCCACGCTTCCAGATCATACTTTTTGGCATTAGGAGTTCCAATATCACCGGTACACATATTCACAATTCTATAATGAATTTCCAGTCCCTGTACAATTTCTTCTAAAGTTTTTCTTAATATTTCATATTCGTCCCATGATTTTTCCGGATGGGAAAATACCAACATCTCAATTTTATCAAATTGGTGGACCCTGAACATTCCACCCAGGTCCTTGCCGTAACTTCCTGCTTCTCTCCTGAAACAAGTAGAAAAAGCGGTATATTTCAAAGGAAGAATATTTATATCCAAAAATTCATTGCCGTGATAAGCACATAAAGGAACCTCGGAAGTTCCGATTAAAAACAGGTCATCAAGATCGGTTTTATAATACTGTGTTCTTTCTACCGGGAAAAAACCAGTGCCATACATTGCTTCCTCTTTTACCAATAACGGAGGTATAAGAGGCGTAAAACCTTTATGGATTAAAATATCCAGAACATATTTAACCAGAGCAAATTCCAGCAGAACTGCTTCATTCTTCAGGAAAACAAATCTTGAACCGGAAATTTTTGCTGCTCTCTTTTCATCCAGAATATCCAGGTTTATACCCAGATCAACGTGATTTTTAAGATTAAAATCGAACTCCGGTTTTTTTCCATAATAAGACTGGACCACATTGCCACTCTCATCTTCCCCCACAGGAATACTACTGTGTGATAGATTGGGATATGCCGAAAAGTGTTCCATAAATTTATTTTCTACCTCAGCCAGTCTTGATTCTAACCTTCTCAAATCATCATTTAATTTTTTCATCTGACTGATTTTTTTATCTTTATCTGCCCCATTAAGTTCAGGTATTTTTTTTGATGCTGTATTTTTCTCGGACCTCAACTTATCAATCTTAAATATCAGGTCCCTCTTTTCTCTATCCAGCTCAAGTCCAATACCGGTATTAATTTTTAAACCCCTATTTTTTATTTCTTTGGTAAAGAGCTCGGGATTTTTCCTGAACAATTCTATATCAATCATCGGTTTTCCCATTCCTGATATTTTCTATCCACTTAGGATACGAACCTAAAATTTTTACCAGATATACACTTCTTCTCAGAACCTCAATTGCCTCAAAAATATTTTTATCATGTAAGTGTCCATCCAGGTCTATCATGAATACATAATCTCCAAGATTTTTTTTAGCCGGTCTAGATTCCAGCCGGGTCAGATTGATATTCCTTTGTGCAAATTCTTTTAATATTTTATATAAGCTCCCCGGCTTGTCCTCTTTTAAAAAACATACCATTGAAGTTTTATCACTACCGGTTTTTGATTGAATTCTGTTTCCAATAAAAACAAATCTGGTTTTGTTATCTTTATTATCTTCTATATCAGCCTTTATTATTTCCAGATTGTATATTATTGCCGCAGTTTTTGTTCCTATTGCCACTACATCATCATTTTCTTCTTTTAGAATTTTAACCGCCTCGGCAGTACTGTTAGCAGCAACTACATCAACATCCTTCAGGTATACAGATAAAAATTTTCTGCATTGAGCAGTTGCGTGAGGATGAGATATAATTCTATTAATTTTATCAAGTTCAATTTTTTTCTTCCCGATAAGACTGTGTTTAACCGGAATGGTTATTTCTCCTACTATCTTTACCTCACTCTCAAAAGTAAGGATATCCTGGGTGATATTGACCGAACCTTCAAGAGAATTTTCCATAGGAATCAATCCTTCATCAGTTTCACCTTTATCCACACTTTTTATGACCTCCACAATGGTTGAAAAGGGAACCTTTTCTATCTGATTTATATCGCTAACAAACTTATTCAGTGCTTCTTCGGTAAATGTTCCGGGCGGACCCAGATATGCTATTTTCTTCTTTATACTCATCTCAAATCTTAAATTTTTATTTATAAAAAAATTTACCGCATATTTTGTCAAGGGAAAACAATATAAAACAAAACAAGCTTTAAAAACCAGGGATATCAATTATGGAAGAAAGTCTTCCGGATCATTGGGAATACCATTAACCAGAACTTCGTAATGCAGATGAGACCCGGTGCTGTTACCACTGTTTCCCATTGTCGCTATTACATCATCCTTGGTTACTTCATCTCCTACTTTAACATAAATTTTACTAAGGTGAGCATAAACAGTGCTATAATTAGCATCATTAAGGCCAGGCCCATGATAAATAATTATCTTTCTACCATAGCTGCCATGCCAGCCCGCATAAATTACAACCCCGCTGGCAGCTGCATGAATATTGGTACCGACACTGTTGGCAATATCCAATCCTTTATGCCTGTGATTTCCCCTCCATTCCCAAAATCTTGAAGTTATTATTCCCCAGGTAGGTTTCATATCAGGAGTGTGCTCCATTAAATATATATGATCTTCCATGTTCTGCTTGTCCTGGGAAAGCACATCGGATAATTCAGGAGCTACAGCCAGAAGTTCATCCAGCAGAGAGTCTATATCGTCCAGTTCCTGCTCCTGGTCGCTGATATAATAATAAACCTCATTGGGGTCTTCTTCCAGTTTAATATCGGAACTTAAATCAGTGGTATAAATTGCTACCTCTTCCTCAAATCCGCCCTTTCCAGTTATATCCCTTACCATCCGATCGAGTTCTTCCACTTCCTTCAGATAACTTTCCAAAATTTTCGTTTTGGTTTCTATTTCTTTGGTTTTTTTGGTAAGATTTGCCAGCTCTACTTCTTTATAATTGACTTTATATTCCACTCTTTCAAGCTCGGCTATTTTCTGGTTTAATTTTTGACGGGTTAGAAAAAGGTCTGAAACCAGGATTATGGCAGAGGCTAATATGACTATAATCACCACAAATAATAATCTTAACAGGTTATGAGAAATTTTTACTCTTCTTATCCTTGACTTGGCATCTGATAGAATAAGTAAAGTAAAAGATTTATTCTTTTTACCCTCCATAAACAAAAGTTTCTAATGTTAAAAATTAGGTATAATATTATAACCGATAAATATAATATGGGAAACCTTTTTATCAAAGTTTTTATCAAAGTTTTCTATACAAAATTGCCTGCAGCCGTAAAATAATAATTTTCAGCTCAATAGATTCGAACCATTTAAAAATATTTTCTACTCTTAATTTTCCATCATAAATTTATAGGTTACCGTATTATTTTCCATAGTTTTTTCATTGGGAACAGGACCGGCGGTTATTTTCAGTTCACATTTCCTGCCCGGATAAGCAGTAAATCCTGATAAAGTCACCACCTTTTGCTCAGAAGGATTAATGGAAGCTATGGTATATCTTTTCTCATCAGAAATGTTATCCTGGGTCATATATTCCATAATTACATCTACATCATTTTCTGTTACATTACCCTGATTCATTATTTTTATGGCCACGGTGACTTCAGAACCACTGGCCAGTATCCGGTAATCTCCCTGCATATTAATTTCCTGAGGATTAAATTCTATACTATCGGTAATAACCGCTACACCCCTTACTTCCTGAAGTTCAGCTACAGCCTTTATATCCGATATAAACGCCATAACATTTTGAGTATCGGTCAGGCTCTTATCCTGGAGAATTCCGGAATCAATTATGGTCAAATTATTTATTCCCAGCAGTTCTCCTGACTGTTTTAATTTATCCTGAAAATACAAATATATCTTGTCACTCATAAACATATATAAAAAAGTATTGGTTATTTGAGTAGTGGATATGTCCAGATCCAGATCCTGAAGTGCATTGAACAAAGCCGGTTTGAAATCTTCATAAGCTTTGTTTCTGCTTTCAAACACCAGTTCCAGATAACCATGCGCAACCTCAAAAAATTCGGGTGGATTTAATTCCATACAATTTTGCAGAATAACCCTGCTCTCTTCGATAATTCCTAGAAGTTCGCTATCCAAATCTTCCCGGGCAAGTTCCTTTGTTTTATCCAGAACATTAAAAAATTTATAAGAAACCCTGTTGGATTGTTGGACCAAAACCGAAACAGAATTTATGTAATCAGAGATGGTCAATCTCTCTTCATCAGTTAAATCTCTTCTCCCGGTCTCATAACTCCATAAACCGGAAAGCCAGCTCACTATTACTGCAGCAATTATAATCATTACTATTAAAGTTATTATTAATTCTTTTCTGCCTCTTCTTTCCAAGGATATCCTTTCCGGTAAATGGGAACAAAGATTTATAATCGCTTACAAAGACTTTAAATACATTATACAAATGAACATTGGAAAACTCAATTTACACACTAAATTTAAACAGGGCAACATCACCGTCTTTCATTATATAACCTTTCCCCTCACGGTGGACCAGCCCCTTTTCCTTTGCAGCTGTATATGAACCAATATCCATAAGAGTATTGTAATCTATGACTTCAACACATATAAAGCCCTTTTTAAAATCGGTATGGATCTTACCTGCAGCTTCCGGTGCAGTGGTACTTTCCCTTACGGTCCATGCGCGTATTTCCGGAAGCTTTATGGTTAAAAAACTTATAAGTCCCAACAGCCTGTAACAAGCCTTTATCAGTCTGCTTATACCCGATACAGGGATCCCCAGTTCTTTCATAAACAATTCCTTTTCATCAGGATCCAGCTGTGCTATTTCTTCTTCAATTTCAGCACTTATCATTATTACCTCTGAATTTTCTCCGGATACATATTTGGAAAGTTTTGATGCAGCAGATAGGTCATCTATGTCCTTTCCTACATCAGATTCATCTATATTTGCAACATATATAACCGGTTTATCAGTAAGTAGAAAAAGCTGATCAACAACTGCTTTCTCCTCACTGCTGAATTTCATATTCCTTACAGGAATTTCATTTTCCAGCTCTTCTTTTATTCTCTCCAGCAGTTCAAATTCACTTATATATCTTTTTTCACCACTTTTTACCATTCTGTGAACTTTATCAATCCTTTTTTCAGCAGTTTCCAGATCTGCAAAAATTAATTCCAGGTTTACTACATCAATATCCCTTATAGGCTCTATGCCGGGATAGATATGTGAAACATTTTCATCCTCAAAGCACCTTACCACATGAACAATGGCATCTACCTCGCGGACGTAAGATAGAAACTTATTTCCGAGCCCTTCTCCTTTGCTGGCACCCTCCACCAGTCCTGCAATATCTACAAATTCAATGACGGCATGAATAATTCTTTCCGGCTTGACTATTACGGCTAACTTTTCCAATCTCTCATCGGGAACAGTTACTGTGGCAATATTTGGCTCTACGGTACAAAACGGATAGTTGGATGCTTCAGCACCGGCAGCTGTTATGGCATTAAACAGCGTACTTTTACCCACATTGGGAAGACCTATTATTCCTAATTTGATTATAATCTCCTTAATCTTTTAATCCTTAATAAAAAATTCAATTCAGTGGTTCTCTTTTAATATTTTCTTATAAATATAAATTAACAGAGCAACATTAAAATAATATCATAAAAGTTTAACTTTAACCTTTCATTATCTCCGCTGCAATTATATGAAATAATAAAAGATTTTTCATACAGGTTCTCCTCTATGTCTTAAACCGTTAAATAATTCATAATCCACATTCCCAATAACATATTTTTAAGTTATTATTAATAAATAATACTTATTAACTGCCCTATCCCGAAGATTATTTAATATTATCATCACCGGAGAAGAAAGGAAACCGGATGAAAGGCAAAAATTTTTTAATGGGATTTTTCTCTGCAGTGCTGGTTACAATACTCCTGATTACCCTGTTGTGCTCCTGCAAATATACCAGAGAGCTGACTTTTAATGATAAGGGAAGCTCTATCGAACTGAAAAAAGGCGATAAAATTGAAATAAAACTGGAGTCTAATCCCTCCACAGGTTACGCATGGATACTGAGCGAAGAGACGGATGAAACTATAGTATCTCTGGCCAGCTCTGAATTTATACAGACAGAAAAAGAGCTGGTGGGGGCAGGGGGTTATGAAATTCTTATGTTCCAGGCCATAAAAAGCGGCCAGACTGAAATCATACTCATATATCAGAGATCCTGGGAGGAGGAAGAAACAGGAGAGGATTCTATTTTTAATTTAAATGTTACAGTCAAATAAAAATTTTACTTTTTTATAACATTTTTTATTTCTTTAAGCTCTTTTAATATATCCTTTAAGATGGATACATTTTCTACCGGCAGGATCTTTCCTTCCGGTTCCCCCATCACACCCGGGCGGTATGATGAGTTCCTGACCCTTACTATAATTGCATTCCTTACCCTGTCAAGCTCTCTTATCCCGTGCATTCTGAGCTCAGCTTTCTCTCCCTGGCTGCCGGCAGCTCCAGCAGTTTGTACATGTATTGTACCTATATTATAATGCCTCTGCAGAGGTCCGCGTGTAATATCCACATTGGTTATTTTAGGGTACGGTACAGTAACATGTTTCTTCCACACCACTCCACCTTTCATCTTGACTCCTTCATCGTCTATATAATATTCCAGGGCCCTAAAAGCAGCTGGTATCCAGAAACCGATAAGAACCATAATGACAGTCCATACAAAGGCTGTAATTCCAAAAATCAGTGGTTTTACCGTAACTGACAGGGCGGCATATAGAATTATCCCTGCTATAAAAAATACCAGCCATCTAATAGTCCAGAGGGTTTTTTGCTCTCTTTCCGGTTTTAGTTTTATCATATCCATTCCAACTCCTTTACTAATAAATATATTCTTAGGCTTTACTCTGTTTACCGGCACTTTTTTCCCATAAAGATTTAAGATTTCTTGATATCACGTTAATATATCCCTGCAAACCAAGTAATTTTAATTTCTCCACTATTGAAGATGGCAGCTTATCAGCAGATAATCCCTTAAGCAAATTTTCAGTCTCTTCTATAGTGAATTCTCCCACATCTTCTACCCAATCGATAAGAGGCTGATTATACGGGCATACAATCTGGCATCTCATACAGCCGACCAGACAATGATGTGAATCGGATTTAATCCAAGCCGGAAAGTCCCCCTGTTCCTCATTTATAAAAGTCAGGCATCTTTCGGCACTAATTAAAAAGCGCTTTGCGTTTATGGCCCCTGTGGGGCAATTTTCCAGACAAATTTTACAATCCAGACACTCCTCCATTTCCTCTTTCTCGTACCATCTATCATAATCACAATCAATATTTGAAAAAAAAGCGGATAAATGTAAAAAACTTCCAAAGCCTTCAATATAAAATATATTATTCCTTCCATATCTACCCAGACCGCTATGGACTGCCAGCAGCTTCTCAGGCAATCTGGCAGGAACAACGCTATATCCCGTATTCGATAAACAGCTATCAAGAAGTTCTTTGATTTTTTTATCCATCCTTTCCTGATTTACATATGTAGGCGGGACTATGACAGAAATATGTCCATTATCTGTATTAAAATATATACGGCTTTGGGGCCTGGGAGCAGCAACAATTATTACGGAACCGGGCTTAAACAAATCTTCTGCCATGTTGTAGGAAAAATTATTCAGATATGAGTTATATATTTTCTCACTGATAATTTTTTTTTCATATAAATTATTTATTTCACTCTTTAATTGCTTTACCCTGCTGAAAGAAATAATTCCGGCTCTGTAATTATATTTTTTTAAAAAATTATTTATATCTTCAATCAATAGGATAATTCTCCATTATCAGCTATAAAAAATGGTGGAGATGAGCGGATTTGAACCGCTGACCTCTTGTCTGCCAGACAAGCGTTCTCCCACTGAACTACATCCCCACTTAATGCTAAATCAATCCTTAATTAAATCTTTATAAATGAACTTACGTGGTATTACAACTCTAAAATTATGGTGGGCGAAGGGGGGATTTGGTCTTTCGTCTCGCTCCGCTCGCTCACGTAACCGCAGACTCCCTCGTTTTTAACTCGGTCCGTCCTTTCAAGTCCCTGAAAACATGCACTTGTGGCATGTTTTCAACAATTTAGCTTCACAAATTCCACCATATTTATTAAATCTACTGGTGGGCGAAG
>CAZHOY010000048.1:0-9009 GCA_964534695.1 uncultured Actinomycetota bacterium
TCAAAGGTGCGCTCATTAACGACATCTCCACTGTCAATTCCTGTATTAACCTTGATAATAGAAAGCGTAAATGATTTTTCTCCCTGTAAAAGCGCCCAGTTCATTGGTGATGAACCACGCCTTTGAGGAAGCTTTCCTCCGTGTAAATTTAAAGTCATAATGTTCGGTAAATCTATAGTTTCTTGTTTTAAAATCTTCCCATATCCTGCCAGAACAAATAACTCCGCTTTATAAACAAGAAGTTTGTTTCTAAACTCCGCTGCGTTTGGATTATCTGGTATAAAATAATCTATCCCTAACTTCTGAGCCAACTCGACAACAATCCCTCCAGTAGGGTGCGCAACAACAACAGGGATTTTAAACCCTTTATCATACAAAGCCTGCAGACAAGCAGCTCCACGATTTCCATTTCCCCAAAATATAATTTTCATTTCTTAAAAAATTCTTTATACCAATTTATATATTCAACGTACCCTTTTTCAATAGGATATTGAGGAGTATATCCTATCATATCCTTAGCTTTATCTATTATTAAAGTTCCTCGATCAGGAACAAGCTTATCTTTGGGAACATAATTAACTTTTATTTCAGGAAAATGTTCTTTAACTATCTCTTCCAATTCTCCTATCGTACGCGACTCGCCATATGTCAAATTAAATGTTTCATTACGTGAGTTAGGGCTTTTGATTACATTTCGTATCCCAGCAGTTAAATCTTTTATATACGTAAAATCTAATCTATCACTACCATCGCCTGATATTGTAATGTCTTTACCTTGCACTGCATTCTCAATAAATATCTGCCCAACTCTTCTACTTATACAGCGTTGTCCATAAAGAGCAGAAGGACGAACAATTGTATATGACAGATTAAAAACGTTACGATAGGCTTTAACTATTCTTTCCCCGGCAAATTTCAAATTTCCATATATCCCAATAGGATCACATTTAGTCTGTTCAGTTACCCCTTCTTTTGGGAAATGTCCATAAATCATACTTGAAGAAAAATACACAAAATGCTCGACTCTCTCACGTGAATAATCTAAAGCATTTTCTAATGTTCGCAAACTATTATCAAAAGTGTGATATGGGTCCTTGTTTGATCTACCGGCATGCGAAACTGCTGCCAATAAAACTATCACTTCCGGTTTTATGATTCCCAATGTTTTGGATAATGCATGATAATCCCTAGCATCTTTAACATAAACCGGAATATCTGTAGCATAAAGTAACTCCAGCCTACGATTAACCATTCTAATATATAACGATCTATCACCTGGTATATCTTGATCTGTTGAATACAAATAGAGTAAATTATTTACAGACAAACCATCTATAATGGATACTTCTGCCCCATACTCTTTTAGATATATTGCAAGATTATGTCCTATAAATCCCGCACCCCCGATTAAGACTATTCGTCTACCTTTTATATCCATCATCTAACCTCGCTTATATTTTTTTTAACATATGTTATTATATACTTCATGTCTTCTTCATCTAAATGTGGCCCAACAGGTAATGCAATAGAGCCCAAACTGATTTTATCTGCTACAGGAAATTCTCCCAAACCAAACTTATATTTTTCTCTATAATAGGAAAGATAAGGTACTGGCTTAGGATAATAAACACTTGTGCCAATACCAACTTCTTTTAATTTCATCATTATATCAACTCGCTTAGAAACTAATTGTTCATCAAGTAATACAGCCAAACAATAATAACTACTTTGGTAATTATCGTAACTGGACTTAAAAAGTGAAAGACCTTCAATATCCGACAAGCCTGCGGCTAATACTTCATAATTAGCCTTTCTCTTCTCTAAAAATCCTGGTAATCGCTTAAGCTGTTCAACACCAATAGCAGCTTCAAGTTCATTCATCCTATAATTATATCCGAGCATAGGTACATCATACACCCCAGGAATTTTTCTTTGCCCAACTGTACGATCCATACCAAAGGCTCTCTGCTTATCAATTTTTTGTGCAATTTTCTCATCGCGAGTTATAATCATACCTCCTTCAGCAGTTGTAATATGTTTAACCGGATAAAAGGAATAACACCCAATATCACCATGTAAACCCGCATGAATACCATTAAAATATGTTCCAACAGCAAGCGCACAATCTTCAACAACAAACAAATTATATTTGTTAGCTATTTCCATTATACGTTTCATATTTACCGGCATACCGAGATAATGAACAACTGATAAAGCTCTTGTCCTATCTGTAATTATATTTTCAATTTTATCGATATTAATATTGCCTGTTTGATTTTCAGCATCAACAAACACTGGTTTGGCTCTACAAAATTCAACCGCATGAGCTGTTGCAACATGCGTCTGAGCTGGCACTACTACCTCGTCTCCAGGACCAATACCAAGATAGAAATATGCTAAATGTAACCCAGCAGTACATGAAGAACACGTTAAGGCATAAGGTGCACTTGTAAATTCAGCAAACTTTTGTTCAAACTCTTTTGACTTGGGACCATGCACAAACATTGTCCCCTTTAAGACTTCACTAACAGCATTTCTTTCTTCATCCCCAACAATAGGTTTACCAAAAGGTATTGTTCTCACTTTCTATCCTCCATTTATATGTAATCAACTATTACAGTTTGCCCAGTTTTTATTGCTTTTTCAATTGCAAAGCAAATAGACATTACCTTAAACACTTCTTCAGAACTTACGCTCTGTTCTCTCACTCCCATAACAGAATCAATAAAACTTGATAAAATTTCCCCTTTGTCTACTCCTTTATAAGGAGTTCGAACCTTCTGATATATCACTGAGGGATCTCGTGAAGTATATAATCGAGCATCAGGCAAATCATTTATAAAAGTAGCCTTAGTTCCATATACAGCTACACAATGGAAATGTGGGAACATACACGCAAAATTAGCTGAAATACGAGCTATCATTTCATCTTCAAATTTTAAAAGGGCAGAAACAAAATCATTATATTTAAATTTTGTGTTTTTAGTTGCTATATTATTCCCATAACCTAAAACCTCAACAACATTTTTACCAGTCATCCATAATATCAAATCAATCACATGAACAGCACCACCATACACTACAGAATAAAACGGCAAGCTACCACGCCATCCATTGATAATCTTATGTATACGTCCATAATTATAGTCCGCTTCGATAGAAAACAAATCTCCCATTTTACCAGTCTCAATACTTTGTTTTAGCTCCTGAAATCTCGGTGATGTGCGCAAAACAAAATTACAACTCAAGGAAATCTCAGGATGTGCATAAAGTGCTTTCTTAATTTTACGCGCTTCATCTTCAAATAAACACAATGGTTTTTCAACAAACACATGTTTGCCATTATTAATTGCTTTAATAATTTGTTCACAATGAAAATTATCATATGATGCAATAGACACTATTTGTATCTGATCATTATCCAACAATTCATCGGCATTTTCTATAACAGATATATGTGGATACTTTTTTCGTATCTCAGCCTGTTTCTCTTTTGAAAAATCACAAACACAAGATATCTCACATTCAGGATGCTGCTCATATACCATTAAATGACGCTCACCAACTCCCAAACCAATAATACCTATTTTTACTTTTGCCATACAATCTCCTTACTTAAATGTCTAACGACAATTTCCATATATCCTTAAGTAAATATTCTTGCTGTGGTCTAGTCATTTTTCTTATAATAGACGTAATAAAAGTGAGATCCTTCTGATTATCTAAAGCAAGATCAATGTTTCGTGCCTCAGGGCATTCACTATTATAAACAAATTCAAACCTACTTGTTTCTTGCTCATGTTCATATAAATACTTAGTTACGTGTTCCTTATCAACAGAACTTGAAAATTTTTTATACTCTTTTGCGAAAAAATAAGTATTAACAATTTCCACACTAATTCCACACGGAAATGTACGATTCTTAATGTTGCTCACCAAATTAGCTTTAGTCCCAAGAGCAATAGTTATCATCTGGTCAATCAAACCATAATCAGCAAAAATATTATCACCACATATGCGAACAAAATAATCAAACTTATATTTTTGAGCGCACATAAGCATTCGTCCGGCAACATCATCTTTATATCCACGAAAACATACTATATTATCCCGCCTACAAAAGTCCACTATAGGGTCATCACTTTTTTCTTCAGAAGTTGCCACAACCACCTTACATGCGTTGGAAACCTTTTTTACACGTTCAAGGATATAACTCAACACGGACTTACCTTCTATCTTACGTAAAATCTTCCCACGCAAACGTGTCGAATCATATCTACAAACAATTATAATCCCTATTCTCATTTGTACCTCCACCAAGAGCCTGCATATTTACCAATTTTTCATACAATCCTTTTTTGTTAAAAGCTCTTTATGTGTCCCTCTTTCGATTATACAACCATCTGCCATAACAAGAATAGCATCGGAACTAATAACAGTTAATAACTAGTGGGCTACTGTTATAATTGTTTTATTCTTTCCTATTTCTGCTAATACACGCTGAACAAGCTGTTCTGATTCAGTGTCTAATACTGAAGTTGCTTCATCAAAAACAAGAATGTCTGTTTCCGTAAGAATCATACAAGCAATCACAAGCCGTTACCGCTACATAAGTCATCTGACTCTTCCAGAAATACAACTACCCGCTTCAAACATTAACTTAATAATTTTTTTAACTAATAATTCATTATTTCTTACAAATGAGCTCTAGCCATCTTCCTAAACTCAGCATTTGATTCCATCAGCTTCTGATATTTTCCCTGCCCTATAATCTTTCCATCTTTTAATACATAAATAACATCACAGCCTTGAATAGTAGTAAGCCTGTGAGCAATTATTATCAATGTCTTAGTTTTAGCTATATTTTCAATAGCTTTAAAAACTTCCTTTTCAGTAGCTCCGTCTAAGGCACTTGTAGCCTCATCAAGAACAAGGACATCAGGATTATGATAAAGTGTTCTTGCTATACCAATACGCTGTCTTTGTCCCCCACTAAGCATAATTCCTCTTTCTCCAATAACTGTCTTATACCCATAGGGAATTTCTTCAACCACAAAATCATTAATATTGGCAATTCTTGCAGCTTGCTCTACAGCATCCATAACTATATTATCACTTGGTATACCATATGCTATATTTTGTGCTACAGTATCATCCTGAAGATATATATCCTGAGGTATATATCCAAGAGTTTTTTGCCAGCAGGATAAATTCTCATCTGTAACCTCTATTCCGTCTACAAGTATTTTCCCCTTATCTGGGCGCAGGAGTCCTAAAATTATATTGGCGATAGTAGTCTTGCCTGCACCTGTAGAACCCACAAAGGCTACTGAAGTATTAACATTAATTTTTAAATTTATATTATCTAAAACAGGTTTGTGTGTTTCCGGATAAATAAAAGTAATTCTTTCTAACCTAAGCTCTTTTCTTAGGGGAAGAGGCTCTATTTTTCTCCTATCTAAGGTTGGAGATAGTAATTTATACTTAAAAGAGTTCATATCTTCATAAAGAATATCAAGCACATTTATACTGAAACGCATATTGGTAATACTAGAAAAAATTTTCTGGAGAGAAGGCATCAGACGGTATATAGCAAAAGCATATATACCAATTAAAGGTAAAAATTTCTGGAATCCCCTACCTGTGGCTAAAAGATATAAAACAACAATAATAATTCCTCCAAATGCAATAATCTCCATTATATAACGTGGAATCTCTCCTATCACTTTGTTTACTGCATGAGCCCTTGCAAAATCAATAGAAGGCTTGGAGTAGCTATTTAAAAAAAAATTTTCACTTCCCGTTAGTTTTAGAAGCTTTATATCACCAAAAGCTTCATTTATAACTTTATATCGCTCTGCATTAGTCTTGAATCTAATCTTGCCACCGGTAGATAGTCTAGGTTTTACCAGTTTAAATATAAATATATAGGCCCCACCTAATATAATTAATAAGAAAAGGGCTAGAATTGGCTCGATTACTACCAGCATGATAAATATAAAAAGAGCTGCAATTCCACTTGAAAAAATTTCTAGTAAGGGAATAACTACACCTGTTATAGCTTGTTGAACTTCAGAAAGAATATTTTTTCCCAGCATAGAGGTATTCTGGTTTAGGAAAAATATATATGGCTGATATAGGTAACGGCCCAAAAGACGTCTTGAGATAGTATAGTTTCTCATCCAGGAAAAACGTGATAATCCCCATCGAGTAAAAAGTATCAATAAATTACTTACAATTAAAATGGCTAAAACCATACCCCCCACTAAAATAAGAAATCTGTTTATGCTTTGAAAATTTAAGGTTGTAAAAAACCAATTTAGAATTCGGTTATCTTGCACAAGATCTGGATTTGTGATCAAAGAAAGAAAGGGCATAATTGAAGCAATCCCTGCAACTTCAACAAGTCCAGAGACAGTCATAGCCACCAAAAGCAAATAAAGACACCTGCGCTCTCTTCTAGTCAGCAGCTTTAATACCTTTTTAATTACTCTTGTCATAATTTATTATTAACTTAAATTTTGTGTTCAATCTATAAATTACCTAAGAAAAAGCATACTTGTTCTATTAATTTATAAACTTTACCACTTTTTAGTCCACTTAGCTTGAGTATATTGCGTGTATCTATAATTAACTTTACTTTTATCAATATCAAATCCTATAACTTTTATATTACCCATTGAAAACTCTATTGCTAAAGGAAGCCCAACATAGCCCATTCCGATTATGCCTACTTTTATATCTCATTCTTTTATTTTTCTTAATATTCCCATCAAATATTCAATATTCACTAATTGAATCAATCTTTTCAGTTAAATTTATTTTAACTTACTTTTTAATCTTTTCAGTTTTTAAACCTAGCAGAAAATTAACTCCAAATGTAACTGTAATTCCAATTACTACACTTAAAACTAAAACAATTACTATATTTCTCAACCTATTACTCTCAATTTCATAAAATGGATCCCCCGAGACTAAATTAACCCTGTTTAAAATAATATCTTCGTCTTCTAAAAGAGCTTCATATAAATTATTCAATTTAACTATTTTAGTTTCATTTTCTATGACTTTATTTCCAAATAAATCTATTTTATTTTTAAGTTCTGATATTTCATCACTAATTTCATTAGGTGGAATTATAATACTATAGAAATAAACATTTTCACTACTTCTATTTTCCCCCAGTTCATCAGATAAAGTGATATTAAAATCTATAATGTATCTATATAATTTTTCATATAAACTGCCTAATTCGTCCTCAAGACCTGGAATTATCATATTCTCATAATTGCCACTTTCATTCTCTAAATCTTTAATATCCAGTTCTATTTTTCCTAAAATTTCATTAAAAACAATTTCTTCTTTATTTCTAATAAGATTATCAAATGTATCTATTAAGGTTTTTGCTATCTCATCAGCAAAATCATAATCGGGACCAGAAATGCTGATATCAAATATAGAAGTATCTTTATTTAAAGATATTTTTACAGATTCTGATTTTCGTAATGCATTATAATCAATACCTTTATCTATTCCGTCTAATGATTTGAAAACATTTTCAGATTTAAAAATAATTGGTACGTTTTCCAGTGAAATATAATTTAATTCTTTTTCATAATCTGGGTATAACCCACATAAATTTTCATTAGAATAATTTTCATTAACTTCAATTTGATAAGTTAATAAATAATTAGTGGGCTGCATAAAAACATATAAAAATCCTATTATTAATGCCACTAATACTGATCCTATAAACCACCATTTTCTTCTTATAAATATCTTAAAAATTTCTCTTAAGTCAATTTCATCCTCTTTTTTTAGGTCTTTATTTTTATTCATGGATTCCCCCTCATACAATAAAGCAAATAAAATTTACGGCTATAATAATTAATAAATTATACCTTTATCTTTAAAGTATTGAAAGAATCCCAGAGTAGTATCTCCAGTGTATCTATAGTGTGTACTTCCAAAATGTCTGGGATCATAGGTAATGCTGCAATAAATATTTACATGGTCAGGGTAATAATACCAGGCAAGATGTGCATAGTGAGCAATTATACCCAGCTCTTCAGTAGCAAAGCTGTTTCCCGGCACTCCGCCTCCTGTGGCACCCATTCCCACAAAGTTGTTCTGGTCAGGCTGTACGTCCCCTGTATATTCCAGAAATCCGGTCTCATGACACATCTGGGCCCAGGCTATATCAGCTCTGAGATTAAATAATTTTCCATAATAAATATAAAACGGGGCTATCCTTCTTGCCCACTCCACCTTTGTGGAATTTCTGTCTTCAAATATTTTAACCAGCTGGTCAATCGTAACCTCGGTATAGCCTACAACACTTGTGCTATTGGTTATAGGTGATGTATTAACCGGGTATTCCTGTTCCTCCTCTTCCTCCTCTTCTCCTCCTTCTGCTTCCACGGTTGCCGTAGTGATTACTTCTGCAGACAGGGCTCCATTATCATCTTCTACTGTAAGACTTACCGTATACTCGCCTGCTTCGGTATAGGTATGAGTGAGACTCACATCTGTTCCTGTAGAGTCGTCACCGAAATCCCAAACATACTGTGCTATCTGGCCATCAGGATCAGACGAACCTGAGCCATCAAAAGTAATTTCCTCACCAGCTGCAGCAGTATACGGCCCGCCTGGATTGGCTGTAGGATTGAGATTTATGTCACTATCCGAATCATCATCTTTTACTGCATTTATCTTAACATTTGCCGTACTATAGTTATTATTCTTATCATAGGCATATATAATATTTTCACCTTCGTCAAGTAATTCTGGAGATACTTCAAGCTCCCATCACCATCTAAAACACCTTCACTACTCAAAATATTATTCTTAAAACTAGTTACCTTTCCTAAGAAATTATCTTCATTTCTTCCTGAACCATTATAAAATTCAACTTTTGCCAGGTTTGTTGGAGGACTATAAGTGTGTAAAATAGGGTAAAATATGGTGATTTTAGAGGATTATTTCGAAACAAGTCAGGAGATAAAGTGC
>CAZHOY010000049.1:0-5552 GCA_964534695.1 uncultured Actinomycetota bacterium
CCCATCCATACGCAGGCCGCCAGATTGGTGGTAAATCCCGTAAACCAGGCATTTTCCGCTTCATCAGTGGTGCCGGTTTTTCCGGCGCAGGGCCTGTCATCCAGTTTAGCTCTGGTACCGGTTCCCATCTGAATGACCTGCTGCATAATCTCTATGGCACGGTAGGCATTAATGGGAGTTAAAACCTGGCTGCTTTTTTCCTCATACTCCTTATAAACATTTCCTTCTCTATCGGTGACCTTGAGTATGGCTACCGGTTCGTGCTTCACCCCATAATTGGCAATGGTTGAAAATGCGGTACATACTTCAAGAGGTGATACTCCTATGGTCAGTCCACCTAACCCTACTGCCGGGTATGGATCCAGGGGGGGGTCAATTCCCATAGCCATAGCGATTCTGGCAATTCCGTAAGCACCTATTTTCATAATCAGCTGGGAATATACTACATTTACAGATCTAACTGTGGCTTCCCAGACTGTCATATCATTTGTTTCATAACTGGCGTTGTTATAGTTGCCCACTTCCCAGGGTTTACTGCTTTCAATGCCAAATATAACATTTCCATTGGGATTGAAGGTAAGATAGGGGCTTACACCCCGCTCCAGGGCGGCCAGCAGCACAAATACTTTAAAGGTGGAACCTGGCTGTCTTTTAGCCTGGGTGGCAAGATTGAATTTCATCTCTGTAAAATCTTTTCCTCCCACCATGGCTTTTATATATCCGTTTGTGGGATCCATGGCTACCAGGGCAGCTGAGGGATCCTCGGGATCGGGAAGAATTTCATTGATGGCATTTTCAGCGGCAATCTGCATCTCAGGATCAAGGGTGGTATAAATTTCAAATCCGCCCTTAAATACTCTCTCCACTCCATAATTTCCAATCAGTATTTGCTTGACATATTCCACAAAATAAGGGGCAAAACCTTTTTCGGTTTCCTCTCTGGGCCTCTGGGTAATTATAGGCATTTTTATGGTTTGTTCATATTCCTCCTGATTTATATAGTTAAGTTCAAGCATCTTGGACAGAACTATATTTCTTCTTTCCATAGCTGCCTTCTGATCAATATAGGGTGAGTATAGATAAGATTGGAGCAGTCCGGCAATAATAGCACATTCTGATAGGTTCAGATATCCCACATCCTTATTGAAATATATTTTTGCTGCTGCCTGGACTCCATATGCTCCCTCCCCAAAATATACCGTATTTAGATACATTTCCAGTATTTCCTGTTTGGAATAGATTTGTTCCAGCTGATATGCAAGGGCTGCTTCTTTTATTTTTCTCTCATAGCTTATATCGTATTTTTCCTCGGGGATATATACGTTTTTAACATAGCCCTGGGTAATAGTAGTGGCGCCCTGTTCTATTTCCCCGGAGACAAGATTGATAATAAATGAGCGGATTATACCTTCGATATCAAATCCTTTATGCTGATAAAATCTTTCGTCTTCAATGGCGATGACCGAATCTATAAGATTTTGGGGTATCTGTTCATAGGTTACCAGTTCCCTGTTTTCCTCACCGTGAAAAGTTGCGATCAGCGTACCGTCGGCAGCATATATTTTTGATGTCAGGGCGTTCTCTGCAGGAGAGTAGTCTTCCAAATTCGGTAGGTCCTCGAACAGGGAGGCCACAACCTGGAAGGCGGATATCAGGACACCTGAAAGCACCACCACAAATAATAATTGGAAGGCCAGAAGGACAGCTATTATGGCTATTATTATTCTGGAGGGTTTTTTGGCTTTATGTTTATCTCTTAATCTGGACACAGTTTAAAAATCGTTTATTTTTTTAATATATTTAAAATTAAAAAAAGCATCTGACAGAAACACTATATTAACAGATATTGCAAGTAAAAAATATTATCATATTTCTTTTATATTATACAGGGCTGGATAGCAGCTGCGGCAGGTTTTCAATGGGGCAGAATATTAAAATTACTTAAATCCGGTAAAAATAAAGTATGATGCTGTATGGCAGGTGAACATAAAAAAAATACACCAGAAATTCAATTTTTTATACATTTATATTATTATTATTCAATAACGCACCTCCGTGTGTTTGTTATGGTGGGACTGATTTAAATTTATACTAAAGGATTTTAAGGCAAAAGGAGCGATATGGCTGGAATACCGGATAAGACAATGACTGAAATGCTGGGGAAAATAATAAGGATCAGAAGATTTGAGGAAAGGACCATACAGCTTTACAAAACCGGAGAAATATGGGGGTATCTGCATCCCTGTATCGGCCAGGAAGCTGTGCCGGTGGGTGCCTGCCAGGCATTGGGAAAGCAGGATTATATTATTTCTACGCACAGAGGCCACGGCCACTGCATAGCCAGAGGTGCCGATATAAAGAAAATAATGGCCGAGCTTTTTGGAAGATCCACGGGTTACTGCCAGGGCAGGAGCGGTTCGATGCATATTTTTGATATGGAGCTTAAAATACTGGGAGAAAATGGGATTGTAGGCGGTGGAATACCCATTTCCGTAGGGGCAGGGCTGACCTGCAGTATGGAAGGAAAGGGAAGTGTGGTGGTATGTTTTTTTGGTGACGGGGCCGCAAACAATGGGGTATTCCATGAAGCTTTAAATATGTCAGCTATATTTAAATTACCCGTAATCTACGTTTGTGAGAACAATATGTATGCAATTTCAATGTGCTCCAAAGATTCCGTAGCCTGCGGGGATATAGGGAAGAGAAGCTGCGCTTATAATATTCCAGGATATATTATAGATGGGAGCGATCCTGTTAAAGTATACGAAACGGTAGGCAAGGCAGCGGTACATGCCAGGGAGGGCAGGGGTCCGTCTCTAATTGAGGCAAAAACATACCGGTTTTATGGTCATCATCCCAACGATCCTGCGGAGTACAGGGGAGAAGAAGAGGTTGAGTATTATAAAAATAAAAAGGATCCCCTGACCAATTTTAAAAGCAGGCTGCTTAGAGAAAAAATTATAACTGCAGGGGAAATAGAGAGAATTGAAAATAAAATAAATAAAAATATAGATGAGGCGGTTGCATTTGCCCGGAAAAGCCCCCAGCCTGAACTTAAGAAATTTCTGGAAGAAGTGGAGAAAATTTAATATCAAAATAAACTCTGGTGCTTTTTGAGGAAAGGGAAATTAATGAGAGAAATTGAATACAGGCAGGCCATAACCGAAGCTATAACAGAAGAGATGGACAGGGACAGCAGGGTATTTTTAATTGGCGAAGATATCGGTGTTTACAGCGGTGCCTTTAAAGCATATAAGGGGCTTCTGGACAGATACGGTCCCCGGAGAGTAATTAATACTCCTATTTCGGAAAGTGCCATAGTAGGTGCAGGAATCGGTGCGGCCATTACCGGGTACAGACCCGTGGTGGAAATTATGTTTATAGATTTTGCCGCACTGGCCATGGATCAGATTGTAAACCAGGCTGCAAAGATTGGCTGTATAACCGGCGGAGATGTAGGTGTCCCCCTGGTCATAAGAACACAGGGAGGGGTTGGAAAAGGGCTTGGAGCACAGCATTCCCAGAGTCTGGAGGGGTGGTTTTATCATATCCCCGGACTCAAGGTAGTGATGCCTTCCACTGCTTATGATGTAAAGGGGCTTTTAAAGACAGCCATTAGGGACAACGGTCCGGTGGTGTTTATAGAACATAAAATGATTTATCCGGTTAAGGGCGCAGTGCCGGAAGGGGAGTATACCATTCCCTTTGGAAAGGCTGATATCAAGAAAAAAGGCAGGGACGCTACAATCTTTGCATACTCAAATATGGCGTTAAAGTCACTTGAAGCTGCAGAGGAACTGGAGAGGGATGGGATTAGCTGTGAGGTCTTTGACCCCAGGACACTGGTGCCGCTGGATATGGATTTGCTTATAGATTCGGTAAAGAAGACAAACAGGCTGGTAGTGGTAAGCGAGGCATGCAGGAGGGGTTCTGTGGCTTCGGATATAAGCGCGGAAGTGACCGAAAGAGCATTCAAATATCTTAAAGCACCGGTAAAGATAGTAGCGGGACTAAATACTCCCATTCCTTACAATTCCACACTGGAGCAGGCCTCCATTCCCCAAAAAGACGATATTATAAAAGCAGTAAAGGGGCTGCTGTAAAAGATAATTTAAATATAACATCCTTATAAGCCAGCGTATTGGCACATGGTAAAGATTTATTTATAAACTCTTTTTTGTACCATCCTGCCGATTATAAGATATCTGAATATCTTTCCTTTAAAACTCTTAACTGCTGCTACCACGGCATAGATGCCAAAGATGATCCAGAGCGGGAAATAGAGGTTCATAATGCCTACGGAAACCCAGAATAGAACTCCTGGTGCTGCATCGGGATTTCTGGTAATTGCCGGCAGTGAAGCAAACATAAGGACAATACCTGCAAATACAGACAGTATAAGCAGAGCAAAAAATACCAGCTGGAAAAAAATTGCCTGAATTGCATTAAATTTAACGAACCTGGATTTTTCTTTCTGGGTAACCCATATTATTATGGGGGCAATTATCCCAATATTGGGAATCAGAATTGACAGATGACATATGAGGGACATAAGCTTTTCTTCAGGGTTTATTTTATCATCCATTATTACTCCTATCTTAATAAAGTTAACAATTCTTATATTTAAAATATCCTACAGCAGTAATAGTTTCAGAGGATTTAAGAATACTATCAACTGCTGCTCATTTCAACATAATTGATTGAAACCGGCTACGATTTTCGGTGAACAAAAAACATTGACAGACAGCAGAAGAGATATTATTATAGACCATATAGTCTATAGACCAATCAGTCTAAGAGTTTTCGAATGGGGATGGAACCGGTGGCAGGGGATAGGGAATTTAAAAACAAGAAAAAATTAATGGATGCTGCCCTGGATGAATTCAGCAGGCACAGCTACAGAGAAGCCTCACTAAATCGTATAATTAAGAAAGCACAGGTCAGCAAAGGATCATTTTATTTTCATTTCAAGGATAAAAAATCCCTTTATCTGTATATGTTTAAAACTATAGCGAAAATCAAGATAGATTTTTTTAAAAAACATTCAGGTATTAATAAGGACTTTGCAGATAAGGATATATTCGAACTGATTAAATCACAGTCAAGGTTGGGAATAAAATTTTCAGCCAAATATCCAAAATTTTACGATCTCTGGCTGAGGTTCAACAAAGAAGAAGACAGTGTTATACAGGAGATGGTCATAAAGAAATTTAGAAAAGAAGTCAACCAGGCGGTAAGGCCCCTGGTAGAAAAATCAATGGAAAACGGAAAATTAAGGCAGGATTTTGATCAGGATAAAATAACCAGGATAATTATCCACCTTCTTATAAATTTCACCAGCATATTTCCTGTTAGTAAAAAAAGTATTAAGAATGGTTCATACCTGAATGATTTGGATAAATATATGGATTTTATAAAAAATGGTCTAGCCAGGAGGTGAAAGGATAGTGCGATATGATTGAGGTAAAAGATTTATATCATAGATACGAGAAAAAGGATAAATATGCGGTCAGCGGCGTTTCTTTTAATATTGAGAAAGGAGAGATATTCGG
>CAZHOY010000049.1:5562-8640 GCA_964534695.1 uncultured Actinomycetota bacterium
TTCGGCTTTCTTGGCCCCAGTGGAGCGGGGAAAACAACGGTTCAGAATATAATGATAGGAATTCTTGGGCTGCAGAAAGGCGAGGTATTATATGAAGACAAATCCATAAAGAAAATGAAATCGGATTTCTATAACAGAATAGGAGTTTGTTTTGAACAGCCCAATCTTTATTCAAAGCTGACCGGATTTGAGAATTTGAGGTATTATGCAGGGCTGTTCAATGTGCCCACCAGAGACCCCATGCTGCTGCTGGAATCAGTGGGCCTTAAGGGTGCTGCTCATAAGAGAAGCGGGACTTATTCCAAAGGAATGAAGCAAAGACTGGTGTTTGTAAGGTCACTCATAAATAGTCCGGAGATATTATTTCTTGACGAACCTACCGGGAGCCTGGATCCTGCACTGGCAAAAAGGATAAAGGAAATAATAGTCAATCTTAAAAAAGAAGGCAGGACTATATTCTTAACTACCCACAATATGTATATTGCAGAGGAGTTATGCGACTGGGTGGCTTTTATTAATGAAGGCAGGATTATTGCCACTGATTCGCCCAGAAATTTAAAACTTAAATACGGCAGCAAGTCGGTAAAAGTTGAATACAGGGCAGACGGCAAGCTTACCAGTGAAATATTTTTCCTGGAAAAGGAAAGTGACCTTGACGCTTTTAATAAAATAGTAACCGGAAAGAAGGTCCAGACCATTCATTCACAGGAAGCTACACTGGAGCAGATATTCATAAAATTGACCGGCAGGGAGTTAGTATAACCATGAAGAGGTTTATAAATCTATTCAAGCAGGATACCAGAGTTGTAATACGAAGCGGACTTCATTATGCCGTAATCTTTATCAGTGTGATATTTATTGTATTGATTAACTTTGTTATTCCTGAAAGCCTGGAAGTGAAAAGTAATGAATTTTTCTATGACGGTACACAGGGGAAAATCCTGGAGCCGTTTCTTCTGGCAGGAGGAGTGGAAGCTGACAGCATATTTTCAAATTATGATGATTTTATAAAAGCCCTGGAGGAAAACGAGGGCAGTATAGGTATTCAGCTGGAGGGGAGCGCAGATAAGGCCAGATTTACTATATTTTCCCAGAACACGGAATCAATTAAAAATATCAATCTGGAAGAAGCTATTCTGGAAAGTGTCCTTGAAAACATCAGGGGAACTGCCGGACCGCCCAATTACAGGGTAGAAAATTTAAGGGAAGAAGCAGCCCCTGTTCCTTTTAACAAGAACCTGATTCCCGTTTTTTTAACCTATGAAGTAGTGGCGCTGGGATTTTTGCTAATTGCGGTAATGATATTTCAGGAAAAAACGGAGGGCAGCATACATGCTTACAGGGTTAGTTCTTCCGGCTCCGCAATATATATCCTGTCAAAGGTTGCCATATTTACCCTGATGGCCGTGTTGTACGGGGTAGTTACCACGGTATCAACAGCCGGCTTTAATATTGATTATGCCGTACTGCTGCTGCTTATAATCCTTGCCAGTGTTTTTATGACCCTGCTGGGTCTTCTGGTAAGTATTTTTTTCAAGAATATATCGGAATTTTTATTCGTGACCTTCGGGGTTCTTCTGGTTATGCAGCTTCCGGCTATCTCTTATATAAATCCTACCTTTTCTCCCGGATTTGTAAAATGGATCCCCATGTACCCTGTATTATTCGGCTTTAGGGAAGCTCTCTTTTCAACGGGTAAACAGAATTACCTGTTTCCTTACCTGATAACGCTGGTAGCAGGGATTGTAGTAATATTTGCGGCGTGCTACTTTGCGGTTAGAAAGAGACTGATGAGGAGTGGATTGTAATGTTTAAAAGGATATTAAATTTTTTCCTCAGGGATATAAGTAGTTTTTTCAGGGACAATATCTTTATTCTTATGATTTTAATGCCTATCCTGATAGCAGTAATCATCAGGTTTTTCATTCCTACTGTAGAAACCAGTTCAATATCATTTGCAGTGGATGACAGTGTTGGGCAAAAGTTTACAGGTATGCTTGAAGACTACGGTAATATTGTTGAGTATGATAATCCGGAAAGGGTAAAAGAAAGAGTCAATGGCACCGATGATATTATTGGAATAACCAAAGACGGAGATCAGTATGTAATCATACTTGAAGGCAATGAAAAAGAGGAGATAAAAGAAATTGCTGCCATAGTAATAGATGATATCCTAAGAGAAGAACCGGTGGCCGATATTGCCCACCGTTCAGTGGGCAGTTCGAAATCCCTTTTCAGGGAATATTCGGCAATCATGGTGGTGTTTATGATAATATTTGTACAGGGGATGCTCATGGCATTCTATATTATCGAGGAAAAAGAGAGTAAGGTAATCCATGCTATTGCCGTTTCTCCCCTGAGGTTATGGCAGTATATTTTTGCCAGATGGCTTCTGGTGGCCATAACCGGTACGGCGGTATCAATCATTGCAAGCCTTATACTTATGGGGACCTCTGTAAGTTATACCCTGTTAATTATAGGAGCTGTTTTTTCAAGCAGTCTGGCAATGGTGGTGGGCCTTTTAATCGGAGGGCTGGCCGGCAATCAGATAAGCGGAATAGCTATAATGAAAGTTCTAAACCTGGCAATCTTTTTAATTCCCATAGGTGCTATTTTTGTTCATGATCCCTACCAATATTTTTTCTATCCTTTCCCTAATTACTGGGTATTCAGGATTCTTAGGAATATTTTTATAGGTACCGGCAGCAGCGGAGATTTCTGGCTGAGCTGCGGGGTTACACTGGTTTCATCGGTTATTATACTGATAATACTGCTGCCCTTCTTAAAAAGAAGGATACAGCTAAGATAGGATAAAACAAGATACTCCGGAGCACTTGAAAATCATATATTCTGCACTGATAAAAAATGACGCTGGTTAGATAAAAATTAATTTGATTCTGGTATATAATTATTTCATATAATAAAAATAGACTTTTTATTATGGAAAAATTTTTAGTAAGATTAAGCAGAATAACAGCATATATACTTATAATCCTTTTAATTCTGATAATAATAACCGGCTACCGCCAGACAGGGCATTTCACTTTTATATCCAGAGGGCTGGCAAATACCCTTCAT
>CAZHOY010000050.1:0-8629 GCA_964534695.1 uncultured Actinomycetota bacterium
ATACAGATAAGCAGGGATAAGAGGATGCTGCTTCTGGTATTCATAGCCCCCATCATGCAGCTGCTACTTTTCGGATATGCCATAACTACAGATGTGGAAAACATTTCCACTGCAGTATGGGACCTGGACAGGACCCATCAGAGCAGGGATTTTATATCACACATTGAAAACAGCGGCAATTTTGACCTGAATTATTATGTAAATTCGGAACATGAAATTACAAACCTGCTTAACAGCGGAGACGCGCAGGTTTCCATAAAAATAAATCCCGGCTTTGAACAAAACATAAAAAAGGGCAGCAAATCCGCGGTTCAGGTTATAATAGACGGCTCTGATTCAAATTCGGCAGTCATTATCTTAGGTTATATAAATCAGATAAGCATAGATTACTCCAGATCCATTCTTATAGAAAGGATAGACAAGCTTGAAATACTAAAGCAGAGCACTACCAGCAGAAATATTGACTTCTTTTCCAATGAAATCAGATTCTGGTTCAATCCTACCCTCAAGAGCAGGACATCCAATGTTCCGGCAGTAATGGCTTTCATTTTACTGATATCCACCATCATGCTCACTTCAATGTCAATAGTCAAAGAAAAAGAAGCCGGCACCATAGAGCAGTTAATAGTTACTCCCATAAAGCCAATTGAGCTTGTAGCGGGAAAAACCCTGCCCTTTGCCATAATCGGTTTTGTGGATGTTCTGCTGGTCATCTCCGTATCTTACAGCTGGTTTGAAATCCCTCTCCAGGGCAATCTGCTTATATTATTTCTGGGCATGATTCTTTATCTGCTTGCCACTCTGGGAGTGGGACTTTTTATATCCACTATTTCAAAAACACAGCAGCAGGCAATGATGAGCACTTTCTTTTTTATGATGCCTGCAATATTGTTATCGGGATTTATGTTTCCTATCGAAAATATGCCCCGGATTATTCAGTATATAACTTACTTAAATCCCTTAAGATACTTTTTTGTAATCATTACCGGAATTTTCTTAAAAGGAAGCGGCCTGGGCATCCTGTGGCCCCAGATGCTGGGGCTGGGAATTATCGGTATTGTTGTTCTTACCATATCCATATTCAGATTCAGAAAGAGGCTGGAGTGACATTTAAAAAAGTGGTTTTATAATATTTATAATTTAAAATAAGATTATATACAAAATATTCTAAAATATTTATAAAACTTGATATAATTTAAAAAAGGATAGGAATATGAAGAAAAAAATATTACCGGTAATACTTATAGTAATCGCCCTGGCCATAATATCGTACTTTACCTATGATTATATCGCAGATAGAATGGGCAGGAAGACAGATGTAATAGAAGCATCTGGAATAATCGAGGTTAGTACCGTAACTTTAAGTGCCCCTGCCGGTGCAAAACTGATTGAAGCCGGATATGATGAGGGAGACAGCGTCTGCACTGGTGAGACAGTTGCCAGAATGGATGACAGTTTAATTAAAAAACAGATTCAAATAACCAGTGCTGGTATTGAAGCAGCTGTGACCCAGATTGAAGCTGCGGAAATTCAGTACAGGCAGAGTATAGAGATAGCAGAAGAAGCGGTGGAGCAGTCAAGGATAATAAAAGATTCTATGTCCACCTACCACCACTTCATTTACTATGATGAGCCTGTGAGTATTACCAAATCAGAATCTGTAACTTATTCTACATCTACAACAGAATCAAAGCTGCAGGGACAAACAGAAACCGAATCGGACAGCGATTCAACTTCTAATTCCATCAGCTATCCAGGATCTTCGCAAAAAAAATCTGTATTAGTACAGTTGCAGGAAGCAATAAACCAATATAATATGGCCCTGCTGAAACTGGAGCAGGTAAAAGAAAATGATATTCAGGTAAAAATTGCTGAAGATAATTTAAATATTGCCAAAGCTCAATTGGATCTATACAACCAGCAGATTGCCGAACTTGATATTATCTCGCCAATTGAGGGTGTTGTTTTAAATAAACTTACAGAAGAAGGTGAATACATTCTGCCCGGTACACCGATTTACGAAATAGGTGATTTATATAATGTGACCTGCAATATCTATGTTCCTGAAGACGAATACGGCAAAATATTTCTAAACCAGGAAGTAACCTTAACTGTGGATTCATATCCGGATTTAAAATTTACAGGATTGGTAAGCAGAATATCCGACAGAGCGGAGTTCACGCCCAAAAATATTCAGACCAAACAGGAAAGGGTAACCACCGTTTACAGGATTACCATACGTCTTGAAAACCCCGGCCTGCAGTTAAAGCCCGGTATGCCGGCAGATGTGATCATTAATATAAAAACGGATTAGTTAATATAATAAACCTGACTCTGGAAGGCTGAAAATGGAAAAGTATAAAATTAAAAAAAATACTATAAAAATCTCGGTTATAGGAGGCAGTAAAGTGGATAGTGATATCTACAATCTTGCTTATGAAGTGGGAAGAGAGATAGCCAGAAATGGTGCGGTACTTATCTGCGGAGGTTTAACCGGGACCATGGAAGCAGCATGTAAGGGAGCCAGGAAAGAAGGGGGGCTTACCATAGGCATACTGCCCACCATGGATGAAAATGATGCAAATAAATATGTTGACATCAGGATCCCTACCGGAATGGGTTATGCAAGAAATATACCCATTATACTTTCATCACATGCAGTTATCGCTATTGACGGCAGCTACGGAACCCTTTCCGAAATAGCTTATTCATTAACTTACAATAAGCCTATTATCGGACTTAAAACCTGGGAAGCAAAGCCATATTACAGTGAAAATACACCGTTTATAATAAGAGCCGATACCGCAAAAGAGGCAGTAAAAAAAGCCATGGAAGAAGCCAGAAATTACATTAAAAAAACCACAAAAAGCTAGATGATAAACAACCGCAATATCAGAATTGCTGATTATTACGGAAATGCCTTTACAAAATTCATCTGAAGATTTGATAGAGAAGACTTTAAATTCTCTTTCTCTGCGGCACTTACTTCATCCATTATAACTTTGAACAGCGCATCAAATCCGTCTACAGCAAGTTTGGCCTGCTGGCGGTCCTTATATTTGTCATTTATTCCAACCGGAAGCCCCATTTTTTTATAGGCAAGACTGGAAAGAGACATCATTATCTGGGTTATGATGTCCTTGGTAGTCAGTTTATCAATTTCCTCCTGCAGCTTTTTTATCATTTCTTCATCGCTCTTTTTGGTTTCCTCTTCCTTTTCGCCTAGGCCTTTTTCTGCAAATTTATCCTTTAATTCTTTATCTTCTCCGTCCCCTTTACTGCTTTTTTTCTTCTTTTCTTTTTTGGTCATAAATAATCACCTTTCCCGTTCCCGTTTTTTTATTCCGATTCATACTTTATAAGCGAAAATATATCATAACCTCCAAGCATTTTTCTCGGATTTAAAAACTCAAGCTCAATTAAAAAACAGAGTCCAATCACTTCACCTTCCATTTTTTCAACAAGCTCCGCTTTGGCCTTTGCGGTACCTCCGGTCGCCACCAGATCATCCACAATTAAAATTTTATCGCCTTTTTTTACAGCGTCAACATGCATTTGCAGGATATTTTTGCCGTACTCCAGATCGTATGATACCTGACATGTCTTATAGGGTAGTTTACCCGGCTTTCTGACCGGGATAAAGCCCACGCCCAGCTTATAAGCCATAACTGCTCCGAATATAAAACCTCTTGCTTCGGCACCCAGTATTGCATCAATCTTTTTCCCCTTGTAGTATTCAACCATTCTGTCCACAGAATGCCTGAACGCTTCTCCGTCTCTCAGCAGAGTTGTAATGTCTCTGAACACTATCCCCTTCTTGGGGAAATCCGGAATACTTCTTATCTTTTGTTTTAAATCCAATTGATATCCTTTCCACATAATTTTGCCATCAAAAAATATTATTTAAAAATATACATAAAACGAGACTAAATTTTCTTAAAATTTTTAATTTTATTTACAAGTGAATCTATCAGATAACCGATATCCAGCTTATCAAAGTCCAGCTGGGATAAAATTTCCTCTACGGAATATTTCTGGCCGCAGCTCCATAGTTCTCTTAAGAAAGAGCCGGCCTCTTTTTTTCTGTACCATCTGCAGCCGAATTTTCTATACATATATTCTTCAAGCTGTGACTGGAACATCCATGCCTTTATATAATTGGTGCAGTAAAAACCTTCGTCTACATCCTTTAAATAACTTTCTGCCGGGTATTTCATCAGATTTACAGAAGATAGAATTTTACTGTAAACCGAATCTCTTCCCTTTATGGAGCTGCCGTCGTGAAGAATCAACTCATATTTTAACTTACCCGCATACCTTCTGCAGAACCACAGTTTTATCAAGCTTGAAAAGTATACGAATTCACCGGCGTCTTCAGGGCTCATGTTCAGAAAATCAATCAGCCACTGGCGATTCTTCATAAGCTGCTCCAGATAAAAAGCATATCCTTCCGTTATGGTATCATCGCCTAAAAACCTGTATTCAAAATCAAGCTTCGAACTGGTATTTCCAAAATGCATTGCATGGCCCCCCTCATGGAACATGGCTTCAAAATCATCCTGGCCGCCGCTTGGCATAACCACCAGATATATCTCTTCCGGCACCTTTAGAACACAGCAGAAAGCCCTGGGCGATTTGTTTTTCCTTTCCTCTATATCCAGATGAATATTTCTATACTTATCCATATCTATCCCCATACCGGATAATGTACCTTTGAATACAGGAATAAGATTATCTTTTTTGAAGAATCTGTCATATTTCTTTGCCCTCTTAATAAACGCAAAATCGCTTCTGGCAGAATCTTTCAGATGTATCCCCAGCTCTCTTTTAAGCAAACTTTCAAAATGGCTTTCATACAAATTCCGGGTTTCATCCAGCAGCTTTTCCATCTCTGCCTCCAGACTAAAGAAATCCTCCTGCTTTAAATATGAGAAGAGTTCGCTGTAGCTGGCAAACCCCAGTTCTGCAGCCTGGCGGTGAAGAGTGTCCCAATATGTACACAGAGTGTTATTAAAAGCTTCTGCTATTTTTTTACTTCTTTTACTTTCAATCTCCATTCTCCTGGCCCTGTCCGGCTCATTCGCCAGCATAATTTCCGAATAACGGAAGGGCACCTGCCTGTCTTCTATATCAATTTTTGCCTGTGCCTCCTGTTCCGCTATCCTATCAACCAGATCCTTAGCCTGCCTCTCTATATAGCCTTCGGCACTGAATTTTAATAAGTATGCTGCTTTTCTCTTCTCCTCACCACTGCTTTTATGCTTTATTTCTCTAATGCAGTCGATACTCTCTCTGTTAAATAAATGTTCATACCGGCTGTAGATCCTGCTGATATTAAAGCTGTCTTTCTGTCCCGAGAAATGAAGGTAATATTCTTTATCAATTTTATATAGGAATGACTCTGCATCTTTCCTGTACTGTAAAATGTTCATATTTTTATTGATTTTAAAAAATTAAATTATTGAAAAACCAGCCTGCCGCCCGCAGGATCAAAACAATTCGTCCTGCTCCCTGTCTTTTTCGGAAATCTGTTTTTCCTCCACATCAATTTTTTCAACCGGTGCTTTTTTCGTGACCGCCCCTTCTTCATAATCAGGTAGTGCTACTTCCCTTAAAAGAACCGATCTTTCAAAATTTTTAACATAATCCGACCAGTCGGCTCCATTTTTATTTTCTTCCAGTATAATATTATATCCGCCTATATCAGCATCCAGATAATCCACGTGATAGACTATAAAAGCTTCCGGTATTTTTGGCTGTTTCGGAGAACCGAATTCCTTTTGACCGTGGTGGCTCAGTATTATATGAAGGAGCCTGTTTTTCAGGTCAGCGGGGAAACCCTCAATCTGCTTTATTTTTTCCAGGATAAGCCCGTACCCTATGGTTATATGGCCTATAAGTTTTCCCTCGTCTGTCACTTCCGTGTTTACTGCTGTCCTGTATTCCCTCATTTTACCAATATCATGAAGAATAGCTCCGCTTATCAGCAGGTCATAGTTCAGATTATTATAAATTCCGGAGAGAATATCACATATTTTGGTCACTGATAGGGTATGTTCAAGCAACCCGCCTCTAAAAGCGTGATGATATTTAACCGCTGCAGTAGCGTTTTTAAAATCCTTAACGAATTTCTTATCCCCAAAAAACATATCCATCAGTTTTCTTAAATGGGGATTTTCAATCCTGGAGATATATTCTGTAATTTCAGAAAACATTTCATCTATATCCCTGCCGGTAGTCTTTACATAATCCGAAAAATTTAAATCTTCTTTGTTTTCAATCTTTCTTATGGAGCTTATCACCAGCTGCCTGCTCCCCCTGTACTCCTTTACATCTCCTCTTACCGAGACGAAATCACCCTGGTTAAAATTCCCCGCCGTATTATAGATTTCCGTCCACAGTACACCCTCTACGCTCCCTTTCTTATCCTGCAGAGTAACAGTACAATACATATCACCATTTTTCTTTTTTTTAACCTGTTTCCTGGCTACTGCAAATACGGAATCCGCATTTTCGCCAATTTTTAAATCCGATATAAATTGTTCTTTTTTAATTGTCATATCTGCAACACTTTCAGGGCTGGTGTGTAAATTTATAAAAATACATCTGTATTACTTTTCAATATCCCAGCCTTTAAAATAATCCAATTTCTTATAATCGGTCATATCGTAATGGATGGGAGTAACAGATATATAATTGTTCTTAACCGCATCATAATCAAAATTATTATCCTTTACCTCTCCTATGAATTCTCCGTCCATCCAGTAGTAATCCCTGCCCCTGGGATCAACTCTCTTTATAAAGTTGTCCTTAAACTTGGCATCACTCTGCATGGTTACTTTCACACCTTTAATCTTTTCCAGAGGAACATCCGGAACATTGATATTAAGCAGTGTGCCTTTGGGAAGCCCTCCGTTCTCCATTATCTTACCGGCAATTTTCCTGGTAAAATCTGCCGCATAACTGTAATCGGGGTCAATCAGATTATCTATTGAAACAGCTATGGAACATACACCATAACCCGTTCCTTCGGTCGCAGCCGAGACCGTGCCTGAATAGATAATGTTTTCTCCCAGGTTTGCCCCCCTGTTTATACCAGATATAAGCAAATCGGGGATCTTATTAAGGATAGATTTAACAGCGATTTTTACACAGTCGGCAGGAGTGCCGTCAACAGCGTATCCGAAAAAACTGCCTTTCTTATATACCTTTCTCACCGAAATGGGGCGGAACACAGTAATAGCATGACCTACCGCACTCCTCTCCCTATCCGGAGCCACAACACTTAACTCAAACTTCTCATCTTCTTTTAGAACCTGGTAAAGAGTATTAATTCCTTCCGAATCTATTCCATCATCATTGGTCAGTAAAATCGTTTTTCTTTTCATATCTCTTACCTGTCCGGTAAATTGACTGTAAAATCCTACAATATTCTATAACTAAATAATTAATAATTCTATAACTCCAGCTATTTCCGCTATTAAAATTTATAACAGATATAGGGATATGATACAATATAAATATATTCAAGACATCAGGGTTTATGGAGAAAAGCTCTTTTATTCAGATAAAATATATTTAAAATGAACTTATTTTTAAGGAGCATAAATGATTAAGAAAATCAACTTTCCGGTTATAATCATACTGGCATTCTTCCTGCTTTCCATGTCAGCCATTTCCGGATGAAGATCTGGGAGGAAACTTCGATATAACCGAATATGCCGGAAAAAAGAATGAATATGCCGCTATATATGAGTTTACCATACCCTTAAAATCAGGTGATGAATTTGATAGCGTTCTCGAGCCCGGCAACAGCTACAGTGTTATTCTAGCTGTAAATTCCGAAAGTAATGATTTTGACAGAAAACACAGCAGAAGAAGCGTAACCACTATAGAGCTTTGGTAACTACTGCAGTAGTTAAATAAGATTAAAGAAATAAAGCAGTGCAGCAGTGCCATGTACAGCCGCCAGTATAATTGTGGCTATGGCGAAATTCTGATGGAGCTTATAGTAAACATTTTTTCATTTTGACCTGAACAATATTATAAATAAATTATATGCCAAATCTGTATCTGCGTTTGATTTCGCCTGCGCTCTGATTTGTCTTTGTTGTATATCCAATTAGCGGTATGATATTTTCATGAATAGCGTCCAGTATCCACTCTTTCTGAGGGAAAAAGACATCTTCGAGCTCCGGAGCAGGAGTAATCCAATTTCTGGAACCTATAACCACTGGAGGAGCATCTAGCAAGCCAAAGGCAAGCTTGGTAACATTAGAAGCCACGTTATGCATAAAAGAACCTCTTTCCACGGCTTCCGAACCCAACAGAATCTTACCGGTCTTCTGTATGGATTCTAAAATTATATCATAGTTCAATGGGACAATACTCCGTAAATCAATTACTTCAGCACTTATCTTGTAGTCCCTTTCCAGAATTTCTGCAGCTTCAAGAGCTGTATAAAGAAACGGGCCGGAGGAAAGGATAGTGATATCCCTGCCCTTTTTGCGCACGGCAGGCTCACCAAAATTTACCTCGTAGTAGCCTTCAGGAACCCCACCTTCATTAAAGAGCTCCGGGTAATCATATATTTTCTGGCTTTCAAAGAAAATCACCGGATCACATTCTG
>CAZHOY010000051.1:0-8580 GCA_964534695.1 uncultured Actinomycetota bacterium
ACATCAGTCCCTGCAGAAAGAACTCCGGATATTAATGCATTTTCAATGAAATCACCGGAAGGTCTTGGGTCTTTCCCTATAATGATTCTACCCCTTTTCCCTCCGGGAACCAAATATTTGGCTCCTGCCCTGCCTACTTTTAGCGCTAATTCCGCAGTCAATTCCTTATTTGCTATTCCTCTTATGCCGTCAGTGCCAAACATTTTCCTGAGTTCTTTCATACTTTATCCTTCTATATAACTTTTCTTAACAAAAGGAGAGGCCATACAGGATAACAGACCAAAATAATCAAGATTAAAAGAAATTATGCTGCCGGCTTCCTGATTAAAAAAATGATTTCCTGTTTTTTTATGTCCATCCTTTTTTATTCCTAAAACAGTATGATCACTGCTCTGGCCTATGGTATATAAATCGGGATTGCAGCAATAAATATTACAGCTGCTGACGTCCTGCAGACCCAGAGCCAGGATAATTTTATATGCTCTGCCATCTTTTTTCTTTACCTCTATTATTAGCTTCAAGGAGAAAAGAATCAGTAAAAGCTCCCTTGATAGGCTTATAACTTACGGTATCATGCCCCAGAAGGATAGCTTCGCCTATTCTCACCTGATTTATCTCCTGTGGAATTGAATTCTTTTCGATTAAATTCCAGATACTGGAATTTCCTCCAGATCTATTTTTAAACAAGGATAATTCATTAAGAAAAGTTGGTTATCTCTTGGAAAACTGGGGCCTTTTTCTGGCTTTTTTAAGGCCGTACTTTTTCCTCTCTTTAACTCTGGAGTCCCGGATTAAAAATCCTTCCTTCTTTAGCATAGGCCTGTAATCTTTATTAATTTCTAACAGCGCTTTTGAAATACCGTGTCGCAATGCTCCTGCCTGCCCCGATATTCCGCCTCCCGACAAATCTACTATTATGTCGTATGCATTCTCTGTGTCAGTAAGTTTCAGAGGCTCTGTAATAATGGTTATAAGGGACTCTCTTTTAAAATATTCCTTAAAGTCTCTAGAATTAACCAGGATTTTCCCTTTACCGGGAAATAATCTTACCCTGGCTACTGATTGTTTTCTCTTTCCTGTTGCACTATAAACTACGCTTTTAACCAAATTAATTCTCCTTCTTATAAATCTATTTTTTCAGGTTTTTGTGCGCCGTGTGGGTTCTTTTCACCCTTATATATTTTTAATTTTTTCAGCATTTTTCTGCCTAAAATATTATGTGGAAGCATTCCCTTCACTGCCTTTCTTATAACCGTTTCCGGTGATTTTCTCATCATTTCTCCCAGGCTGGTAACTTTAAGATTGCCAACATATCCCGAATGCCTGTAATAATTTTTGCCTGCCAGCTTATTACCGGTAACTTTTATCTTAGCTGCATTTATGACCACTACAAAATCACCGCAATCCAGATGCGGTGTAAAAGTCGGTTTATCCTTACCTCTTAAAATCTTGGCTATTTTAGTACATAAGCGTCCAAGGTTCTTGCCCCCGGCATCAATTAAAAACCACTTTCTTTTAATATCTTCTTTTCTTAAGTTAAATGTTTTGAGGCCAACATTTACCATAATTTCCTCCAATCACCTTAAATATTCAACCCTTGTAAGAAAAAGGCCCTTGGCCGGTACTATTTTACCGGCTAATTTTCTGTCTCTTTTTTTAAGAGCATCACTAATACTATCCAGATTCCTTTCTCCTCTTCCTACTTCGAGTATAGTCCCTACAAAAATTCTAACCATATTATATAAAAAAGAATTTGCTGTTATTTTAAAAACTATTATATCGTCTCCTGTTTTTTCTATTGTAAACTTAAATATCCTTCTGACAGTATTGCCGCTCAAGCAACTGGAATTACAAAAAGAACCAAAATCCTTTACTCCCAAAAACATCCTGGCTGCCTTTCTCATTAACCTGATATTCATTTTTCTGGTTATAAGGATACTAAATTTTTTCAAAAAAACACTCTGATATTTTTTATTTACTACAAAATAACTGTATTCTCTTAAGATGGCATCCTTTCTGGCATCAAAAGAAGGACTGACCTTTTCTATTTTCCTAACCACAATATCATCAGGAAGCAAACTATTTGTGGACCACAAGATTCTATAAATATCCAAATCCCTGCCGGTTTTGAAATTTATCACCTGATATTTGGCATGAACTCCTGCATCGGTTCTCCCGGCATATTTAAAATTTACCTTTTCGTTTAAAACTGTGGAAAGAACCTCTGTCAGCTTTCCCTGAACGGTATTGGTTCCATCCGGCTGTATTTGAAATCCTTTATAATCAGTCCCGTCATATTCTACTACAGCCATATAGTTTTCCATAATCTTATGCCTGACGATTTATAATTTTCAAATTAACATTATTATCTGTCTTTATTTTGTAAGTAGTTCCATTATTACTAATTGAGCCCCGTCCCCGGATCTGTTCTTATATTTGACAATTCTGGTGAATCCGCTGGACCTCTCATACATACCCGGAACTATTTCATTAAACAATTTCTGCACCGCTTCAGTACTGGCCAGTGATCTAATACAATTCCTTCTTGCCGCCAGATTATCCTTTTTGGCCATAGTTATTAATTTATCCACAAAACTTTTAAGGTACTTAGCCTTTGCAGCCGTGGTAGTTATTTTTCCATTTTCAAATAATGAAATGGTCAAATTTCTTATAATCGATTTTTGTTTACTGCTGCTGCCGCCTAATCTTCTACCCTTCTTAGGTATTACCATGCTCTATTTCTCCTGTCCATTACTTTTGCTTAAAGGATAATCCCAGTTCTTTAACTTTATCTTTTACTTCCTGAATAGATTTCTGACCAAAATTCCTAATATCAAGAAGCTCATCTTCGCTATATTCCAACAGTTTTTCTACGGAATCAATCCCTTCCCTCTTAAGGCAATTGTATGCTCTTACTGAAAGTTCCAATTCTTCTATGGAAGGATATTCCTGTTTTTTATCTTCTTCTTCAATCTCTTCAAATATGGGTTCATCTTTACCTTCTTTATCGGATAAATCAATCAGAAGCGTCATATAATCATTCATAATTTTAGATGCCTGGCTTAAAGCGTCTTCCGGTTTAACACTACCGTTAGTTTCTATGTTTATGGAAAGTTTATCAAAGTTAGTCATCTGACCTACTCTTGTATTTTCTACCTTAAACTGAACCAGTTTTACGGGTGAAAATATGGTATCTATAGGTATTACTCCCAGGGGTTCCCCCTCTACTGCATTCTCTTCAGCTGTCTTATGCCCCTTATCTTTTTCAATCCTCAGTTCAGCTTTTAGTTTCCCTTTTTTTGTTAAAGTACAAATATTCCAGTCCGGATTTACTATTTCTACGTCCGAGGATAACTTTATATTCGAAGCCTTTACATCTGCCGGACCTTTCTTTTCAAGTTTTAACAATACCGGTTCATCACCTTCCATTCTAAATACAATTCCCTTAAGATTGGCAATGAATTCTATCATATCCTCTTTCATTCCTTCCAGCGCTGTAAATTCGTGCATGGTATTTTCAACTCTTATTCTTGTAATACCCACTCCTTCTATAGATGAGAGCAGAACCCTCCTGATTGAATTACCTAGAGTATGGCCAAAGCCTCTCTCCAAAGGCTCAATTATGAATTCACCGGAAAAATCGTTTTTATGTTCAACACTCACATTAGGTTTATGCATCTTTAGCAATTTTTATTACCTCCTAAAGAAAAGAATACTCAAATTATTTAGAATATAGCTCTACTATTATTCGCTCATTAATAGGAACTTTTATTTCATCACGTTCAGGATATCTTAACAGTTTACCCTTTAAATTATCCGGATCAACCTCCAGCCATTCAGGCATGGTCAGGCTGCCGGCACTTTCTTTTGCTTCCAGCACAGGCATTATTTCCTTACTGGCTGGTGCAATGCTTATCTCCTGGCCTTCTTTTAACTGATATGAAGGTTTATCAACTTTCCTGCCGTTAACCATAATATGACCATGGCTGATTAGCTGCCTGGTCTGAGCTCTGGACGTGGCTAAACCCATCAGATAAACAACATTATCAAGCCTGGTCTCCAGTAATTGAAGCAGCACCTCTCCGGTAACTCCCTTTTTCCTTACTGCTCTTTTATAATAATTTCTAAACTGGCGTTCCAGCACCCCGTAATATCTTTTGGCTTTTTGTTTTTCTCTCAACTGGGTATAATACTCAGTTTGCACCGTTCTTCTTTTTGCTCTCTGTCCGGGAACATAGGGCTTTTTTTCCATTGCACATTTATCACTAACACATCTCTGTCCTTTTAAGAATAATTTTTCCCCTTCTCTTCTGCACTGCTTGCATTTTGATCCTTTAATCTCAGCCATTTATTACTGCTCCTTATTTTTAACTTTTTAGACTCTTCGCCTCTTTGGCGGCCTGCATCCATTATGGGGTACCGGAGTAACATCGATTATACTGCCAATTTCCAGCCCTGCCGCCTGGAGGGACCTTACAGCAGTTTCCCTGCCCGAACCAACGCCCTTAACTCTCACATCTACTTTGGCAACCCCATGTTCCTGGGCATTTCTGGCTACCGCAGTAGCAGTTATTTGAGCGGCAAAAGGTGTACTTTTTCTCGAACCCTTAAAACCCTGACCCCCGGCACTGCCCCAGGCAATGGTATTGCCGTTTAAATCGGTTATATTCACTATGGTGTTATTAAAGGTAGATTGAATATGGGCAATCCCATAAGGTATATTTTTTCTTTCTTTGTTTTTAACTCTTCTCTTAACCGTAGTTTTTTTAGCCAAGCTTACCCCCTGTAAATTTTATGATGACGGACTTTTTCTCACACCAACACTTCTTTTCCTGCCTTTCCTGGTTCTGGCATTGGTATGGGTTCTCTGACCCCTGACCGGCAGGCCTCTCTTATGTCTTATACCCCTGTAAGAATTTATTTCAATTAATCTTTTTATATTCTGGCTGACTTCTCTCCTTAGATCTCCTTCAATAGTACAGTTGTTCTCTATATATTCTCTTATCTTCACCAGTTCATCTTCGCTGAGATCTTTAGTTTTCATACCCTTTTTAATGTTCAATTTATCCAGTATTTTTTCTGCTGTTGATCTCCCAATACCAAAGATATAAGTTAGAGATCTACAAATGTGCTTATCATTTGGTATATCAACACCTGAAATTCTTACCAATTGAAAACCTCCTTAACCCTGTCTTTGCTTATGACGGGGGTTTTTACAAATAATAATAACTTTTCCTTCTCTTTTTATAACCCTGCAGCTTTTACATATTCTTTTAACTGATGGTTTAACTTTCATTGCCGTTCCTTCTTCCCTTTATCTTCCTTCCATCATTTAAATACCGAAATATAGTCACTTTTTCCTAAAAGTAATTCTTCCCCTATTTAAATCGTAAGGTGATATTTCTAATTTAACTTTATCACCGGGTAAAATTTTTATATAATGCATTCTCATTTTACCCGAAATATGAGCCAATACCTTGTGACCATTTTCAAGCTCCACTCTAAACATAGCATTAGGAAGTGCTTCTAAAATAGTTCCCTCGGTTTCAATTATCCCTTCTTTTTTAGAAATCTCTAATCCCTCCTGCGTTAATATTTTTAATTTAAAAATAACGTAACTACGTAGATTACCAAAAAACCCTTAGCATGTCTACAACATTTTATTGCTGCTAATCCCTGGTTAATATCAAAGGACCGTTTTCTGTAATTGCCACCGTATCCTCAAAGTGGCATGAAAGTCTCCTGTCACTTGTTACCACAGTCCACAGATCGCTCAGTATTTCAACGTCGCTGCTTCCCTGATTAAGCATAGGCTCTATTGCTAAAACCATGCCTTTTTTTAAAACAGGCCCCTGCCCCGGAGGTCCGTAATTTAAAATCTGTGGATCTTCATGCATTTCCCTTCCAATCCCGTGGCCTACAAAATCCTTTACCACTGTAAATCCATCTCTACCGGCCCTGGTTTCAATTTCATTGGATATATCTGACAATCTGTTCCCCATGACACACTTCTCTATACCCCTATCAAGCGAATCTCTAGTAGCGCTCAATAACCTTTCAGCAGTTTTACTTATATTTCCAACCTTGAAAGTTCGTGCAGCATCTCCGTAGAAGCCGTTTTTCTTTGCTCCAACATCCACAGAGACCAGGTCCCCGTTTTTTATGATCCTTTTGCCCGGAATACCATGAACCACTTCTTCATTAATTGATATGCAAGCACTGCTGGGGAAAGGTTTTTTACTGATTCTTCCCATATAACCTTTAAAGGCAGGAACCGCCTTCTCTGCGATTATAATCTCCTCGGCTATCCTATCTATATATTCAGTAGTAATACCGGGTTTTATAATTTCTTCTATTTCTGATAAAACCTTAGCTACAATTCTACCGGCTTCCTGCATTAATTTAATCTCATCTGCTGATTTGCATATTATCATAGAAATTCCATTACCCTTTCGTTTATTTCTTTCTGGTCCCCGTAACCATTAACATTCACCAACAGCCCCTTCCCGGCATAAAAATCAACAAGAGGCCTGCTCTCTTTTTCGTATACTTCCAATCTGTGTTTTATAACTTCCACACTATCATCTTTTCTCTTTACTAAATCCCCGTTACATTTGGGACACTTTAAATTACCTTTATTGCTATCGATGCTGAATACATGCTTGCACACGCTGCAAGTCATTCTTTTTGACAATCTTTCAATCACTTCGTTATTATCGACAACTATATTTATTACCTTATCTAACTTAATTCCCAGCTGGTCCAGCATATTTGAAAACATTTTTGCCTGCTTTAAATTTCGTGGAAAACCATCCATTAAAAATCCATTTTTCGACCTGCCGCCGGTTATAATATTCTTTATTATTTCAATTATTATTTCATCCGGAACCAGCTTCCCACTCTCAACAAACTTAATTGCCTTATCTCCCAGTTCGGATTCTTTCTTTATTTCACTCCTTAAAATTTCTCCTGTCGAAATATGCTGAATACCTAAATTCCTAGAAATTACTTTTGCCTGGGTTCCCTTTCCTGCACCAGGCGCACCTAGTAAAACTATGTTCATTTTAGAAATCCCTCGTAATCTCTCATAGTAAGCTGGGATTCAAGTTGCCTCATAGTATCCAGAGCAACTCCAACAGCAATAAGTATGGATGTTCCGCCAAACCTAAAGGGTATATTCAAATAATTAATTAACAGTTCGGGAAGAAGAGCAATTATGGCTAGAAATACGGCACCGGGTAATGTAATCCTGTTCAAGATATTGGTTAAGTAATCCGCTGTATTTTTCCCGGGTCGCAGTCCCGGTATAAATCCCCCGTATCTTCTCAGATTATCTGCAGTATCCAGGGGGTTAAAGGTAATAGCGGTATAAAAGTAAGCAAATATAATAATAAGAACAGAATAAACAATAGCGTAAGTTGGATTAATCCGACCTTCTATGGTGGGGCTTAATGCATTGGCAAATGACTGAATCCACCTGTTCGGAATAAATTGTGCAATTGTGGTGGGAAAAAGCACAAAAGCTATAGCCAGAATTATGGGCATTACTCCGGACTGATTAACTTTAAGAGGTATATAGGTACTCTGTCCTCCAAAAACCTTCCTTCCTACAATTCGCTTTGCATATTGAACAGGTATTTTTCTCTCACCCTGTTGTATAAGTATTATAGCTATAATTAAACCAATAGAAAAAACCGCGAAAAGAGCTAAAAAGAAGTAATTAGTGCCCCGCAGCCTAAATAAACTTATAAACTGGCCCGGTATCCTGGAAACAATATTGGCAAAAATTATAAGTGAAATCCCGTTTCCTATTCCGTGAATATTTATCAATTCACCCAGCCACATTATCAGTGTTGTTCCTGCAACCAATGTGACAATAATTAAGGTTACATGTATAAAATCAAAATTCTCAATTGCGTTATAATTTTTAAAGAAAAAAACCATGGCTATGGATTGGATGAGAGCAAGCCCTACAGTCATATATCTCGCTATTTGATTTATCTTCCTCCGGCCTGTTTCTCCTTCCTTTGCCAGCTGCTCCAATTTGGGGATCACTACTTGAAGTAATTGCATTATAATAGTAGCAGTTATATAGGGCATAATACCAAGAGTGAATACCGCAAATCTACCCAGTGCTCCTCCGGAAAATAGATCCATCATACCCATTATTCCAGTTTGAACCTGTTCCAGGACCCTGGCGGTATCGACTCCCGGTATAGTTATATTAGCCCCAAATCTATAAATAGCCAGAATACCAATGGTGAATAATATCCTATTTCTAACTTCTTTGATCCTGAAGGCATTTAAAATAGCTTTAAACATTAAACCACCTCAGCTTTCCCGCCAGCCTTTTCAATTTTAGCTTTGGCGTTCCTGCTGAAATAACTGGATTTAACAGTTATTTTCTTTGTTAACTTGCCGTTGCCCAATATTTTTACCGGATTTGATTTTTTTTTAATCAGACCATTCTTTTCTAAAAACTTATAGTCGATAACGCTATCATTTTTAAACTTCTCTAGCTGCCATATATTTACTATATTATTTATTTTTTTTCTGGTATTTTTAAAACCTCTAAGATGC
>CAZHOY010000052.1:0-8565 GCA_964534695.1 uncultured Actinomycetota bacterium
AGAAATAGTATCAAAGATCTTAAATTTTAACAATTTATCCTTAATCTTCATTGATAATAATATTAAAAAGGAAAATATTATCATCGCTACTTTTAACAATTTTATCTGATTTCAAGTATATAGATTAAAAATTGACCAATCATAGAATAATTTGCTATATAAGGTTTTCACTTCTATCTTTCAATTAAGATTTATGTGGAGCTATTAAAGAATTCTTTGAATTCTCCTAATTCCTTAATATACAGTTCGACATTGTACTGCCTAGGGACACCAGAATTATACTATCAGTTTTTTAAAATCTTCCAGTTCCTTCAATATTTGGTTCCAATTCTCTAAACAGTGCCGCACCAGAAAAGAGCTAGTTCTATTAGATAAATTTACAACTTAGTGTGGAAAATATGCCATAAGTGAATGTTTTCCGGGACTTGAAAAGACGGACTGAGTGCAAACGAGGGAGTCTGCGGTTACGTAAGCGAACGAAGCGAGATGAAAGACCAAGTCTCCTCTCTCGCACCAAATATACTTCAAAAGCTCTTCATTATAGGTTTGTATTTTATTAGTTATCTATTATAATATGAATCTTAATGTAGAAGTGGAATTGCATTACCAGTGATATTTAAGGAGGATTTTATTTGAGTTTTACCATAAAAAGCTGCAAGAAAATTGATTTAAATAAAGTTAAGCTGGATATAGAAGTTTCAAATAGTTCTTTAAAAAAGCATATTGGGAAAGCTTATAAAAGCATTTCCCAAAAGGCGAATATTCCCGGTTTTAGGAAAGGAAAAGTCCCCTACCAGATAATAGATGTTAAATTTGGTAAGCAGTATGTACTAAATGAGGCTGCCAGTATTTTGATCTCTGAACTGTACCCGGATATAATTGCCCAATCCGGGCTGAATCCAGTAGATTATCCCAAAATAAAAATTACCCTCCTTCAGGAAGATTTAACTCTGGGCTTTGAGGTGGAAGTGGAACTGGAACCTGAAATAGCACTGCCCAATTACAAAGGTATAAAAGTTACAGGGCTTTCAATAGAGGCGTCTGACCAGGAACTGGAACAGCAAATAAATAGTATTAGAAATAATTTTTCAACTCTGGAGCCGATTAAGGATGATAAACCCGTATCAAAAGGTGATTATGTTACCCTTGATTTTGATGGTGAAATCGAAGGGAAAGAATTTGAAGGTGGAAGTGCCCAGGATTATCTTCTGGAAGTTGGTTCGGGTACCTTATTCTCAGGATTTGAAGACTCACTTATCGGAATGAAAAAGGGAATAAAGAAAGATATAACCCTCACACTGCCTGCTGATGTCAAAAATAGCAAACTGGCGGGCAAAAAGGCAAACTTTAAAATTTTTATAAAGGAAATAAAAAGGAAAGTATTGCCTGCTGTTGACGGGGAATTTTTAAAAAATTTTGGTGATTATAAAAATGTAGATGATCTTAAGAGTGATATTAAAAAAAGGCTAATCGAGCAGAAGGAAAGGATTAGAAGGGGGAAAATAGTAGAAGAGATTTTTAACCATATTATAGATAACATGAAATCCGATATTCCCGATGTAATGGTAACTAACAGAATAAAACAGATTAACAAGGACATTGACGAAGGTTTGAAGAATCAGAAATTAAGCAGGGACAATTATCTTAAAGCCATAAATATTACTGAGGACAAATTAAACCAGGAAATTAGACAGAGAGCAGTAAGGGAAGTAAAAGAGTACCTGATTTTTAAAGCGCTGGAAAAGGCTGAAAAGAAAAATGTAGAGCCTTTAGAAGATGAAATTAAAAAAGAAAAAGACAATATTATCAACAAGTACGAAAAAGAAGAGGACATTAAAAAAATAAAAGAATTTTTCGAGAAACCCGAGGGGGAAGAATCTCTGATACAGACTTTAAGAAGAAGGAAAATAATTGATCTCCTGGTCAGAAGCTCCAGGGTGGCAGAAGAAGAAAAAACAGGCGGCGCGAGTGCAGAAGAAGTATGGACGCCTGATAAAAATAAGGTAGAGTCAGGAGGGAAAGCCGAAAAGCTCTGGACACCTGGCTCAAAATAAATAAGAAAGAGTGATGATTAAAATGAATAATAATTATTTAATTCCGATGGTAATTGAGCAGACAAGCAGAGGTGAGCGATCATTTGATATTTATTCCCGTTTGCTAAAAGAGAGAATTATTTTCCTGGGAGTGGCCATAGATGATGGCGTTGCCAATGTGGTAATGGCGCAGATGCTTCATCTGGAAGCAGAAGAACCGGATAAGGATATACAGCTGTATATAAATAGTCCCGGTGGGGTCGTGACTTCAGCTCTGGCGGTATATGATACCATGCAGTTCATTAAATCCCCTATATCTACTATTTGTATCGGACAGGCTGCAAGTGCCTCGGCTGTTCTGCTGCTGGCGGGAGAAAAGGGAAAAAGATTTTCACTCCCTAATTCAAGGGTTATGCTCCATCAGCCGTCAGGAGGTGTTTCGGGAACTACCATTGATGTTGAGATTCATGCAAAAGAGATGGTAAGGATCCGGGCTCTTTTAAATGAGATAATTGCCAAACATACCGGCCAGGAGGTAAAGAGAGTAGAAAAGGATACAGAAAGAGATTTTATATTAGATGCCGGTGAAGCTAAAGAATACGGTATAGTGGATGAAGTTATTTATAAAAAGTGATATTAAATAGAGGAGCGTGTATAAATTTGTCAACCAATAGCGGAAAAAGAAGTGATTTCTTAAAATGCTCTTTTTGCGGCAAGTCCCAGAATCAGGTAAAAAAGCTAATCGCAGGGCCGGGAGTTTATGTCTGCAATGAGTGTGTGGATTTATGCAATGAGATTATAGAAGAAGAATTGAAAGAGGAGAGAGAAATCGAATTTAAGGATCTTCCCAAGCCCAAGGAAATATACTCAATTTTAAATGAGTATGTTGTAGGGCAGGATAGGGCAAAGAAGATATTGTCTGTAGCAGTATATAATCATTACAAGAGAGTAAAATATGAGGATAGATTAAACAAAGATGATACCGAGATTGAAAAAAGCAATATCCTGCTAATTGGTCCCACCGGATGTGGCAAGACTCTTCTGGCCCGGACCCTGGCCAGAATATTAAATGTCCCCTTTTGTATTGCAGATGCAACCTCGCTTACCGAAGCAGGTTATGTCGGTGAAGATGTAGAGAATATATTGCTGAGGCTAATACAGGCAGCAGATTTTGACATTAAAAGAGCTGAAACCGGTATTATTTATTTAGATGAAATAGATAAAATAAGCCGTAAATCCGAAAATCCTTCAATTACCCGGGATGTATCGGGGGAAGGAGTACAGCAGGCTTTACTTAAGATTCTGGAAGGCACTGAAGCCAATGTACCCCCGCATGGCGGCAGGAAACACCCTCATCAGGATTTTATACAAATTAACACCAACCATATTTTGTTCATCTGCGGCGGCTCTTTTAGCGGATTGGAGAAAATAATAGAGAGAAGAATAAATAAAAGCAGTATTGGCTTTGTTGCTGAAAAAGTTTTTGGTAAAGTTGAAAAGATTGATTTGCTTCTTCCGCAGACAATGCCGGAAGATCTTTTGCGGTACGGATTAATTCCGGAATTAATCGGAAGACTGCCTGTGGTCAGCACCCTGTCTAATCTTTCGGAAGACGATCTGGTAAAGATCCTGATGGAGCCAAAAAATTCTTTGGTCAAGCAGTACATTAAAATGTTTAAGATGGATAAAGTTAACCTGGAATTTACCAACGGCGCTTTAAGAGAGATTTCAAGGAAAGCTTTGAAAAGAGGGACAGGAGCAAGAGGACTCAGGGCTATTATGGAAGAGATTATGTTAAATGTTATGTTTGAAATACCGGCACGTAAAGATATAGGCAAATGTATTATTACCAGAGAAGTTATAGAAAATAAGATAGAGCCCAAGATAACAAACGGACCAAGTAGTAAAGTGTTTTTGAAAGATGAGGAAAAATCAGCTTAAAATATCTAGTGGGATTAAAGGCAAATACAATCCTTTATCATTTGAGCAAAAAATCTACAGGGATTGGTTAGAAAATAAATACTTTCATGCAAAAGTTGATAAATCAAAAATTCCATTCAGTATAGTAATACCACCTCCCAATGTGACCGGATATCTTCATATCGGCCATGCTTTAAACAACACCCTGCAGGATGTTATTATCAGATACAGAAGAATGAAGGGATATAATACTTCCTGGATACCCGGTACCGATCACGCGGGAATAGCCACCCAGAATGTAGTTGAAAAGGCCCTGGAAGAAAAAAAAATAGATAGGTTTAAGCTGGGAAGAGAGAAGTTTATTAAAGAAGTCTGGCGCTGGAAAGAAAAATATGGCAGCCGGATCATAAACCAATTAAAATCACTGGGATGCTCATGCGATTGGGAGAGGGAAAGATTTACTTTTGACAGCCGGTACAGCAGAGCAGTTATAAGAGAATTTGTTACTTTATACAGAAATGGGCTGATTTATAGAGGGAACTATATGGTTAATTGGTGTCCCAGATGCCGGACTGCAATTTCGGATATCGAGGTAGAGCATATTCAGAAGGAAGGAAACCTGTGGGATATAAAATACCCCCTTATTGATCTTAAAACCGGTAAGCCCAGTGAAAAAGAATATATAATTGTTTCCACTACAAGACCTGAGACTATGCTGGGGGATACGGCAGTAGCCGTAAATCCCAAAGACAGAAGGTATAAAAAATATAAGGGCAGATTTGCTTTTCTCCCGCTGGTAAAAAGAAAGATACCCATAATTGAAGATGCTTTTGCGGATATGGAATTGGGGACCGGTGCAGTAAAGGTTACTCCGGCTCATGATCCCAATGATTTTGAAATTGGAAAAAGGCATAATCTGGAAGAAATCAATATATTCGATGAGGATGCAAGCCTTAATTCCAACGCAGGAAAATACAGGGGCCTGGACCGCAATACTGCAAGGCAGAAAGTACTGCATGATTTAGGCAAGCAGGGTTATCTGGTGGGTAAGAACATCCACACTTCTTCAATTGGAATTTGCTCAAGGTGCAGCACTATAATTGAACCAAGGATTTCAATGCAGTGGTTTGTATCTATGAAAAAACTGGCCGGGCCGGCTATAAAAGCGGTAAAAGAAGGAAGGGTAAAAATAATTCCCAGAAAATGGGAGAAGATATATTTTGACTGGATGGAAAATATCAAGGATTGGTGCATATCCCGCCAGCTCTGGTGGGGGCACCGCATTCCGGTATGGTACTGTGAAGATTGCAGTGAGATGATAATAAGTGAGGATGCCCCCGGTAGATGCCTAAAGTGCGGGGGTGATAATATGAGGCAGGATCAGGATGTTCTGGACACATGGTTCAGCTCCTGCCTGTGGCCCTTTGCAGCTCTGGGGTGGCCGGATGAGACAGAAGAACTCAAATATTTTTTTCCCACAAATGTCCTTGTGACCGCACATGATATTATTTTTTTCTGGGTAGCCAGGATGATTATGATTAGCCTTTATTTTAAAGGTGATGTTCCTTTCAGAGAAGTTTTTATAAACCCTCTGGTCAATGATGAATACGGGCAGAAAATGAGCAAATCCAGGGGAACCGCGGTGGATCCCATGGAGATAATAGAAAAAAGCGGGTCAGATGTTTTAAGATTTACTTTAACTTCTCTGGCCACTCCCGGAAGGAATTTAATTCTTGGTAACGAGAAGGTTGAGGGAGTAAGAAATTTTGCCAATAAATTATGGAATGCATCTAAGTTTGTTATATCAAATCTGGATAAATCCGGAATTGGCTGTGATATGGATATCAAACAGTTGGATTTAAATTTGTGGGACAGGTGGGTATTGTCCGGATTGAACCGTACCATAAAAGGTGTGGAAAAGTATATAGCAAATTATAATTTTTCTTTTGCTTCAAGGCTGCTCAATAACTTCTTGTGGAATGATTATTGCGACTGGTATATTGAATCGGCAAAGGTCAGGATTTATTCTCCAAAAAAGAGTGGCGATAAGAAATGCGTACTATTTATATTATGGTATGTTCTGGAAGCATATCTTAAGCTGCTCCATCCATTTATGCCTTTTGTAACCGAGCATATATGGCAGAATATTCCACACAGGGGGAAAAGTATAATGGCAGAGAAATTTCCCCAATTTGAGCCGTCAAGAGTAGATAAGGATATCGAGAATGAAATAGAAATACTTTTTAACGTTATAGGTGAGATTAGAAAAATAAGGGCAGAGCTAAAGATAAATCCGGCTAACAGGATAAAAGTCAGTCTGGCAACAGCCGAAAAAAACGGTATAAGCGTACTGAAAAAAAACAAAGAATATATTTACCATCTTGCCAAAGTAAGCGATATAGAATTTAAGGATTGCACCGGCCGGAAAGGATATATCAAAACCACCATTGGTAACATAGATATATTTATTTATGTCCTTGACGTAATTGATATGGAACTGGAGACCAGGAGAATAAAGGACCAGATTGGGAAAATAAACATAGAAATAGAAAAAAGCAAAAAGAAGATATCAAATCCTGATTTTATAAATAAGGCGCCGAAGGAAATAATCCGGAAGGAAAATGGTAAGCTGAACCAGGCAGATAAAATATTAAAAGTGTTAAACAGCCAGCTGGCCAGGATTAAAAGCATTAACAAATAGCAATCGGTAATTAAAGTGAGAAGTAGTGGACTACAGGCAAGTAAGCAAATATTTAGATGGCTGCCTTATTTTTGGAATAAAGCCCAGCCTTATAAGAGTAGAAAAAATACTCAAGCTTCTGGGCAACCCCCACAGAAATATTGATTTTATTCATATTGTTGGAACCAACGGTAAAACTTCAACCACTAAAATGACTGCATCAATATTGAACCATCATGGTATTCGTACGGGGTACCATATTTCTCCTCATATAAACAATTATACCGAAAGGATATGGATTTGCGGAAGGGATGTCCCGGAAGAAAAATTTGCCGGGGCATTTAACCGGATATATCCTTATATAAAAAGGGTAAATAAAATGGATCTGGGCGGTCCTATTACCCAGTTTGAAATAATCTGTACCATGGCGTTCAAATTGGCTGAAGATGAGAATATAGAGGTTATGGTACTTGAGGCGGGCATGGGAGGAAGATGGGACGCTACCAATGTCGCTGATTCTAAAGTTGTGGGACTTACCGGTGTGAGTTTTGAACATACTGATATACTAGGCGATAGTATTGAAAAAATAACCTCTGAAAAGGTGGAAGTCGTAAAAAAAGGGGCAATGGTCGCAACTACAAGCGGCAGCAGGGAAGTTCTGGAAATTTTAAATAGAAAGGTGAAAAATACCGGTTCCAGACTTTTTTTATATGGAAAAGATTTTGCCATACAGAAAAAAGTGAATCTGGGGCTCAAAGGCTGGCTGCTGGATATCAAGGGAATAAACAAACTCTATGTTAATCTGGGATTAAAGCTTTTGGGCCGGTATCAGCTCTTAAATTTATCCCTGGCAGTTGCACTTTCGGAACTTTACCTGGGAACTAAAAAAAGGACAGTAATCGAAAAAAAATTAAGAGGGAGCATATCCCGCATGGCAGCCAGGGGAAGGTTTGAGATTATAAGAAAAAGACCTCTGGTTATTGCGGATGCAAGCCATAATTCTGAGGGAATCGAAAATTTTGTAAATGATATTGTCGGATATTTCGGTAACCGGAAAAAAATAATAATTTTTGCTGTTCTGAAAGATAAAGATTATGAAAAGATGATTGGGAAAATAATTAAAGTAAGCGATATTTTAATTTTAACTTCAAGCCAGAGCAGCAGGAGTTTAAATGCTGACAGATTATTTAGAGTGGCAAAAGAGAAAATAAAACGGTTAAAAGGGGCAGGCCACGGGCCGGATAAGGTATACAGGATAGACACTGTGGAAGATTCTATAAAATTTGCTTTAAAAATTTCTGGTAGAAATGATATTATATGCATTACCGGTTCAATAACCAATTTGGAATATATAATTAAATAAAAAATTTTTATGGCATATATATTAAAAATAAAGTAAATATAATAAATTTTTATCTGGAGGGATAATGGATTTATTTGGATATATTAATGATATTCTGGCTTTTTTTACACATCCTGCATGGAAGTATCTGATTTATAGTATCATTTTTATTTTAATTATTGTCTGGCTTGCTTTTATTTACTGGACCTATAGGGATGCGAAGTTAAGAAGTGAGTCAACAGTTACTGCAATTTTCTGGGCGTTGATTGTGCTGGTATTAAATTTCTTAGGATTGATACTATATTTAATATTAAGGCCCCCTGAATTTATAGATGACGTGGTTGAAAGGGACCTTGAAATTGAAAGAATGCAACTACTGCTTAACGGCAAGCAATCCAGCTGTCCTGCCTGTGGGAGCCCGGTTGATGATGATTTTTTAATCTGTCCGTACTGCAGAAAGAAATTGAAAAATTCATGCATTAATTGCGGCAAGCCTTTGAATCTAAACTGGAAAGTTTGCCCTTATTGTAAGACCACTCAATAGATATGGAGTCGGTATCTAAATGAGTAAAGGCAGGGATCGTGAGGAA
>CAZHOY010000053.1:0-2127 GCA_964534695.1 uncultured Actinomycetota bacterium
CGACCCACGGATTAGAAGTCCGTTGCTCTATCCAGCTGAGCTACTGGCGCAAAAGCTGTATAATTATTATAACAAATTAAAATTTATTATTAAAAAGTACCGGTAAATTTCACGTGCACCCTAAACCAGAGTTATACTTTAGTTAATATCAAACCATAAGTCAAGAGCGTCTGCCACCTCCAAAAACAGCCATCATTGGTTCTAAAACATACCCATACCAAAACACTTTTATCTAATATTTAGAACATGTTAGAATATATATGTATTTAAATTAATAAATCACCATGGAGAAGAATTGGCAGATTTTTTTACAACTTTTATTATAGCTATGGGATCATCGTTATCCGTACTATTTTTTATATTCCTTTTTTATCTTATAATGCTCTGTTTTTTTATCGGCCTAGGATTATTTGTACTATGGATTATTACCCTTATAGATTGCATAAAACGGGACAATAAAAATTTTAAATTTGGAGGAGCGAATGCTAAACTAATATGGATCCTGCTTCTTGTTTTTTTCCGCAACATCACGCCAATTATTTATTATTTTATAATAATGTATAAACCTAAAAAGCTACCCAAATAATAATGGAGCGGGAAACGGGATTCGAACCCGCGACCCTCAGCTTGGAAGGCTGACGGGGTGAGAGGATTTGAACCTCCGACCCCCTGCTCCCAAAGCAGGTGCGCTAACCAAACTGCGCTACACCCCGGCTGCATTAACCGCCAATTTGGCACAAAAAATAATATCATAATTCTAAAAATTTACAATAAACTTATATACAGCCTTAAGTGCTTTCCCCCTGTGGCTGATACGATTTTTCTCACTCCGGTCCAGCTGGGCCATTGTTTTTCTAAACCCTGAAGGAATAAAAATACAGTCATAGCCAAAGCCGCCGATACCCTTCTCGTCAAAACCTATACGACCCTCACATTCGCCTCTGGTTTCAAATACCGGTCCCTCTTCAGGTTCCCATAAGACCATACTGCATATAAACCTTGCGCCCCTGTCAGAAACCTTCACTGCTTCTTTCATCTCGTCAAGCAGTTTAACTCTATTCTGTTTATCTGTGGCATTTTCTCCGGCATATCTTGAAGATTTTACTCCGGGCCTCCCTCCCAGGAAATCAACCTCCAGCCCCGAATCATCAGCAAGGGTAGCTACACCTGTAAAATCGGAAATGGCTCTTGCTTTGAGCCTTGCATTTTCCAAAAAGCTGTTTCCTTCCTCTTCCACATCCGGAAACCCTTTAAAATCCTTAAAAGTTAGCCATTCTACTTTTAAAAAATCACTGGAGAATGATTTTATCTCTTTGATTTTCCCTTTATTTCTTGAAGCAATGACTATCCGCAAAAGATTAGCACCTGTAAATTCAAATAATAAAAATAAATGGTTAAGATTTCCGGCTTAATATTTTTTTCTGGATTTCTATAATTTCCTTTATGGCAGCAGTTGCCTTTTCCAGCATTTTATCAAAATCTTTCCTGCTGAAAGGAGCTATTTCCGCAGTGGATTGAACCTCAATAAGCTCCTCTTTGGAATTCATGACCACATTCATATCAACCTGTGCTTTTGAATCCTCTTCAAAACAAAGATCCACCAGGATTTGGTTATTGACTATACCCACACTTACAGCCGCCAGAAAATTTTCTATGGGCATATCAATGATTATTTTTTTCCGGATCAGGGAACTCATACAATCAAAAAGAGCAATAAAGCTCCCGGTTATTGACGCAGTCCTGGTTCCGCCGTCCGCTTCAATAACATCACAGTCTATCCATATGGTTCTTTCACCGATTTTATTCAGATCAACCACACCCCTCAGTGATCTGCCGATAAGCCTCTGGATTTCATGAGTTCTGCCGTTAATTCTGCCCGCTGTTTGAGCCCTGATTATTCTCTGGGGAGCAGAACCGGGAATCATATCATATTCTGCAGTAATCCAGCCCGAACCTTTCCCGGCCAGGAATTTGGGGATCTTATCCTCAACGGTAGCCGTACATACAATCCTGGTCTTTCCCATTTCAATAAATACTGAACCATCAGCATGCGATATATAATTCCTGGTTATGTTTATTTTCCTGATTTCATCATCTTTTCTGCCATCTATTCTTTTAACCATTTAC
>CAZHOY010000053.1:2227-8319 GCA_964534695.1 uncultured Actinomycetota bacterium
GGAAAATGGGTACAGCCCAGTATCAATACATCTATATCAGCTTTAAATAATGGTTTCAGGTAACTATATATGACCTTATTAAGGCTCCTGCCGTCAAGAATACCTTTTTCTACAAAGTCCACCAGTAAGGGAGCGGCCACCGAAAATGTTTCTATACCAGGATCTATCTTTCCAATTGCCAGCTTATATGCGTTACTCTCAACTGTGCCCCTGGTGGCAATAACTCCCACTCTTTTATTTCTGGTATTGCAAACAGCAGTTCTGGCCCCTGGCTCTATTACTCCTATGATGGGTATGTCGTATTGTTTCTTTATATCATCCAGGGCTGCGGCAGTCGAAGTATTGCAGGCAATCACAATAAGCTTAACATCCTTACTGTAAAGGAACCTGGTTATTTTAAAAACAAATTTCCTGACTTCATCAAGATCGCGGGGTCCGTAAGGGACCCGCTCGGTATCTCCAAAATATATGGTGCTTTCATGGGGAACCGATTTAATTATTTCCCGGAGCACAGTAAGCCCCCCTACTCCGGAATCAAATACACCTATTGCCCTGTTGTCCAATTTTACTCTAACTACTAGTGGTTAATTGTTTAAATCTGCTGTAATCTTAAGGATATATCCTGATAAATACTTTACAAATTTTTAATTCACTAATTATATAATTTTAAGTTAAAAATAAAAAATATTTGAATCCGAAACTTTAACAGTTACAAATATTTATCTGTAATTTTATAATTTTCTCTTATATTAACACCTGCCGGCAGTAAAATTCCTTTTTTCTTTTTTACATAAATATTTAATAATCCTCCTGCCCTGAGACATACACATGGGTACCCCTCCACCAGGAAAAGACCACTGACCGGTCATATAGAAATTTATCAATCCCGGCAATTCCCTGGGTAAAAACTTCCCAAACAATTCAACCGTGGGAAGCCATCCCTGATAGGAACCCTGCCAATTGCCCGTATATCTCTCCCAGGTAACCGGGGTAGCTATATCCGTTGTTTCAATTTGATCCCTTATACCAGGCAGCTTCTTCTCCAGTTCTCCAATACATATACCGAGAATCCTTTTCTTTTCCATATTGTATTTTTGCTTATCCCTATAAAGAGATTTCCAGTAATCATAATCAGATTCTATCTGAGTTTTTATAACACTTTTTCCGGGAGGAGCAAAAGCAGGATCATGGCAGTAATGAAAATAACCCATCCACTCACATTTCCGGTTAGCAATCAAAACAGGCTTGTCCAGCTTGAAACAGTTGATTTCCACTTTACCAGAGAGATCCCGGTTAATACCCATACTTATAGAGATTATAGGCGGCCACAGGCTGGGCTTTTCATACATCTTTTCAATTTCCGGTGTCAGATACTTTCCCCCCAGCATATTGTATATTGTTGATCTGCCGTCGCAAGCCGATATGACAATATCAGCCGGGATTCTCTCACCCTTTTCTGTTTCAATTCCAACAGCTGTATTATTTTTTATCAGTATCCTTTTAACCTTCCGGTTGTAATTGATACTGCCACCCAGAGTCATATAAAGCTTTTCGATGGCACGGGTAAAATGAAGCGAACCTCCCATAGGGTAGCCGCCCTCATGATTATGAAAATATGCCAGCGGCATAATTACCATCAGTGCCGGCATGTTTTTTACCGGGAACATCTGAAAAAGCATCTCACGCAAATCCTTATTGTGAAACATACCAAGAAAATCTTCTATACTGGTATTTTTAAGCTTTATAAACGACGGCATGAATGGCAGCATCTTAAGAATATCACGTAGGCCGAAACTGCCAAAATCCGCATCCATCGGCGGTTTGAATTTCCTGTAAAAACGAACTATATTGGCCAGTTTTCTAATAGCCTTTTCTTCATCCGGGAACAACCTTAGAAGTTCTTCTTCCAGCTTGCCTACATTGGTATAAACAGTAAGGCTTTTTCCGTCAATATCGATTTTCCGAAACCGCTCCGTATAATAAAATTTCACATTCTCTGCAATGCCCAGCTCTTCGAAAAGCCCGTAAATCGAACTTCCCTTATTTGATCCCAGTACCCAGTGCAGGCAGTGATCAAAGAGGTAATCCCCGCGTCTCCATGAAGTACAGACACCGCCGGGCAGGCTGTGCATTTCGTAAATCTCTGAATCATAACCATTCATCTGTGCATAACATCCCGTTGAAAGGCCTGATATTCCGGCTCCTATGATGCATATCTTTTTCACGGTTCAACCTTTTTATCCTGTTTATTTACACGAACCAGCAAAATATACCACAGATTTATGTTTTTATCTTAATTCTTTTTTTGAGGATATGGTAGAACCTGTCTCTTGCCAGATTTTCAAACCAGGGATAGTGCCCGCACTCTTCAATCAGGATAAACTTGAAGTCCCCCAGAACACGTTCAAGAGGTTTTTTAATACCTGCGGCAGGATGAGAATCATAGTTCGCCGTGGATTGCCGTTACCGGGCACCGGATCTGCTTTCCCAGCTTCAGGAGCTCCCCGCTGTCCCGGAGCCTCTGGGCATCCTCCCATACGCTGCTGAAAATGTGGTACCGGCATTCCAGTATCTCATTTTCATAGAGCATGGGACTGTATAAATCAGCTTTGGACAACAGCTTTCCAAGCCGAAACATAAGAGCATCCTTATTGTTAGATGATTGATTATTTAAGGCCTCTGTCAGTTCCTCCACTTCCTTTTTATCTTTCCCGTCAAGGCGGCTCAACCTGGTTTTGGTAATATCTGCCGCATACTTTTTTTCAAAGACCGCACTTCCCACCATTATCAGTTTTTTTACCGCTAAAGGATACCTGGCCGCAGCAATAAAGCCGAGCATGGCGCCCCAGGACCAGCCTATTAATGTTACAGGCAGGTCTCCGTTTTTTGAAGGACATCGTACAGTTCTTCAACCTGTCCTTCAAGGGATGCTGCAGTCTGAAGCGGCTCCAGAATACCCCATCCGGAGGACAGCTCTCTTGCCACCGGAGCCATCTCTCCCGGTGCGCCCGGTCCGCCGTGGATCACAGCGATACTAAAGGGAGAATTTCCGTATTTCCTTAAATTTTTCATATTTGCAGATTAGTTTACCATATATTTACCGCACTGATAAATTAGAATGAAAATTATTAAAAGTTGTTTTCTACAAAATAATTTTGGTTAGCGAAGAAATACAAATATATATTGTTTTTTTAAAAGAATTATTAATTTAAATGATTAAAGGTATTAAATTCCAGTTTATTTGTTAGTAGATTACGTTATTAATTACTTATATTTTATTTTTATTAATCAGTCTTTCGCTTTAATCTCCAGTTATTTTTACCACATTTGGAACATGGCGCAAAGGTCCTTCCTTTTACATGTGTTTCTTCATTTCCGCAGTTTTTACAGGCATAAATACCTGATGGCTCATTTGGTTTCATTTTCTGCCTCCTAATAATAAAATGTGCCTAAATATAATATGAAAGAATCAAAAATAAATAACCTTATATAATTTCTAACCTGTATGTAGCTCATTTAAACAATACATACAGCCATTATAATTAGAACCAGATTCATTTATTAATGATTCTACCTCTGAATAAGTATCCAGCATTTTAATGTGTGAAGCTTTAATCTCATCAATTTTGCATCCGTCTTGTTCTTTATCCAGATCGTGAATCTCTTCAGTATTAGTATTGGCCAAATACTTCTTTCCGTAATAAGGATAGCCTTGTCTTCTTGCCATATCTAAACTCCTCAGAAGTAAGTTTTATAAATATAGAAGAATATTACCACAAATCCAATTAATTTTAAATATTAAAATTATATATTAAAGATAAATCTTATTAATGATAAAATCTATATATAATAACATTGATGTGATCTTTTATTTAGAATCTATAATTATCAATAACTTTTTACTACAACGATATAAATACTAAATTAATTAATAGCAATACTTTACTCGGCTCTGCTGAGCCGGGTGAAAAATTCTTTTTAGCCTAATATCTCTTGTATACCCAACATTACGAGTCACTAGCTGTGTAATATACCGTAAGCCAAGCAACTAATAGGAAGCAGCAGGTATGCTATGTTATGCACAGTTGGTATAGAATAATCATAAAATCTTTGTGAGTAAATATCTATAATGTCCTCTAGGTAAATCTTTTATCTCTCCCTGTATTTTAAAACCTTTTCGTTTATAGAATGCTACATTCTGGAAATCATGCGTATCTAAGTGAATACCTATACAGCCCCGGAGCCGTGCTTCCTTCTCAGCAGTTTCTAAGATCTTTGTTCCTATACCTTTTCCTCTATGTTTTATTTCTACCCATAACCTGTCTATATATAACCAATTCCAATATGTTAGACCGATTAAACCACCGATTATCATACCTTTCTCATTAATAAAAACATTTAGTGCTCTTGCGTTATATCCATCAACATATTCCAGGTTGTATTCGTCAAGTTTTTTTTGACGAATATTACTTTTTTTGATTTAAAGTGCTTATCTAGCTCTATTTTCATTAAACCAATCTTCTTTTGCCAATTGCACCTAACGTTCTAATCATATCTGAAATCCAGTCGACAGGCTGGATTTGGGCAGAGTGCCGAAAGAACACAGCCAGATACGCTCTGTTAGACGAAGCCGTAGATTACACAGCCAACTAAATCTTCCCAGCATTTTCTATAGTCGGTTCTATTCCCTCCTCACCAGGCTTCCAACCTGCCGGTGTAACCTTACCTGTGTCTTTAACAAACTTGAAAGCCTGAAGCTGCCTGAATGTTTCTTCCAAATTTCTGCCAACTGTAGCGTTTAAAACCTCATAGCCGCGAAGAACGCCTCTGGGATCAACGATGAACCTTCCTCTGGTCTCAATGCCCTCGTCTTCATCAACTACTCCATACTTCTTGCCAATTTCAAAGGTTGGGTCTGCAACCATGGGCATTGGGGGAAACTTCCTTCCCGTTTGCTTCAAAGCAGTGGTTATTGCCGGACTTGTCTCTGCCCAAACCTTATGAGAGTGAATAGAGTCTGCGCTTATGGCAATTCCTACTCCGCCGAACTTTTTCAAGTTCTCATAGTTTTTAATTATCCCCGCGACTTCTGTTGCACAGACATAAGTAAAGTCGCCTGGATAAAAGCACACCAATACCCATTTTCCTTTGAAATCCGACAGCTTAATTTTAGTTACCTTGCCCTCAAGGTAGGCATTTCCCTCAAAATCTGGTGCCGGTTTATCTACTACTAACATTTTATTACCTCCTATTTTTTATTTTGCCAACTGTTTTTAAATTTAAAAATTAAATATCATAAAAATACATTAGCATTTAATTGTATAAAAGTTAAATATATTTCAGTATCCTTGAGATAATTATACAAAGACAATTAGGCCAGACGGAAAGAGAGTTAAAGATCAGAAATTAAAGCTTAAAAACCATAAACAAAGTCATCTCCTATTTGGTGGAGGCGGCGGGAATCGAACCCGCGTCCGAAGATATTGACACTTAAACATCTACAAGCTTATTCCATATTTTAAGTCTCACTTTTTCACTCGCATGGGCACGATTTAAAAAGCCAGCCTGCATAAAAATTCCTCCGATACTGCTGCAGGCAGATCATACCAGGGTATCCTGCTTTTCGTCGCCTGTCGAAAAGCGCAGGAAGCCTTTCACAGATGTAGCAGCTTAAATTAAGCTGCTAATGCTAATTTACTATCTTATCTATTGTATTAAAACCTACTTCTCCCCTTTTTCACTCTTTTCGAATTCTTCAATTCTATTTATATGCATCCTTCCTGTGACTAATTCTTAACACCAAAATTGTACTACCCAATATTGTATATATCACTCTGTAGCTGCCAATTCTATATGATAATAATCCTTCGAATTCACCTTTTAATTCTTTTCCTTTGAGAGGCTTACTTTTTAATATTTTTTCGATTTCCCCAAATATTTTTAGTAATTCTTTATTATCTATTTTTTTTAAATCTTTTTTTACAGATGATTTATATACAATATTATATTCCAAACTCTTCCCTTAGATCTTCTGATGTTATTATTTTATCTTGCTTATCGACTCCGATCACATTCAAACCTTTTGAAGCAGC
>CAZHOY010000054.1:0-6027 GCA_964534695.1 uncultured Actinomycetota bacterium
GCTGGTTATTTTTACCGGAAATTTTATTTGATAGGTTATATCCAGAATACTGTTGTCTGATTTCACCAGGTCGTCAATTCGATTATAATCTGAATTTATATCTTCAGAATCAAGAAGTATCTCGTCTATTTTCATATCTATATAATCTTCAAAGTAATATTCATTATAGAAAAAGTGCTCTTTTACCTCCATTTTTGCATTTGAGGGAAATTCGGATAGATTATCTATGGAAATATGGCGTAAGAATCTGATATCTTCAAATTCTACGGTAGAACTGAAGTGGGTATAATCTTCTTCCTCAAAAGTTTTATATTCTCCCTGGGGCAGGTTTTCAAGTATTTTATCAAAAAGGGATTGATTCTTGCCTAAAATCACTTCGCTTTTCTGGATGTATTCTGTTTTTACGGCTATATCAACGGTTCTGGTTCCTGAATAATCGGGATTTATCTCTGTAAAAATATCGATTAGTGTCTGGTCACAGGAAGAGACAAAAGGGATAGCAAATAAGATTAAAATAAGAATTATTAAAAATTTTAAGTTTCTTAATTTTATCATGGCTGCTTTATAACATTTGTAAATAATTCTAACATATTGAATATTAATATTGTAGAAGAAGTTAGCAACTGTTCAATCGCGCATATGTAATAAATAAAGGCTGCCCCGGTCTTTTATATGGATAAAGATGAAACAAAAAGGTGTTTGTTGACGTATATAATAGATGTGTTAGCATATTGGAATCAATTATGAAGATGGTTTTATTGGGTAAGATATAACTTTTATCAATTAAACTTCTTATTGTTATAACACCAAAATTAATTCAGAAGGGATCAGTGTACAAGCAGTGGGCTTATATATAGGTTATGATGTAGGATCAACCAGTGTCAACAGGGCAATAATGAATGAAAAGGCAGAGATAGTGGAAATTCTTCCCTATACCAGACACTTGGGGGAGCCTGTGAAAATAGTTAAAAATGATATTGAATCAATATGTAAAAGCAGTTACAAACATAAGATTAGCGGTATTGGCTTTACCGGTTCGGGAGGTAAAGAACTTGTGTCTCTGCTCGGTCTTTGTTTTGTTAATGAAATAGAAGCTTTAACCATTGCCATGAAGTCTTTATACCAGGATGCAAAAACAGTTATAGAAATCGGGGGCCAGGATTCTAAATTTATTGATCTTGCATTTGGTGATTATGCCATGAACGAATTATGTGCAGCCGGTACAGGATCTTTCCTTGACCAGCAGGCCTCAAGATTCGGGCTAACCATAGAGGAATTTGCCCTGCTGGCATTAAAATCAAAAACTCCGTCCACTATTGCCGGCAGGTGCAGCGTGTTTGCAAAATCGGATATGATTCACTTGCAGCAGGAGGCGGCAAGTGATGAAGATATAATACTTGGCTTGTGTTATGCCATGGCCAGGAGTTTCAAATCAGGGATTGTTAAGGGTAAAGAATTTATACCCCCTATAATCTTTTGCGGAGGGGTGTCTTTTAATAAAGCCATGATTAAAGCTTTTGAAGATGTGCTGGGGAAAAAAGTAATAATACCGGAGCATAGGGCATCTATGGGAGCTGTCGGTACTGCACTGAGTTTAGGCTCAAAAGTAATGCCGGAGGATCTGAACCTTAATCTATTGGCCGGTAAACTGGATGACTATATCAGAAATTTTAAATACAGGAGTGAGACATTTTCTCCTCTGACTCTCTCTAAATCCAGACTGCCTTCTATAGGACCACATGAATATATTTTTAGTGGTAAAAAAGTTGATGCTTATATCGGCATAGATGTGGGTTCAATAAGTACCAATGTTGTGGCTATAGACAAACATAAAAAGCTCATTGAGAAATGTTATCTGCGGACAGCAGGAAGGCCCATAGAGGCAGTAAGGAAAGGTATAGAAATCATTGACAAAAAAGTTGGAGATAAAATTAATGTTAAAGGCGTGGGTACCACAGGCTCCGGCAGGTACCTGATAGGGGATTTTGTTGGTGCGGACATAGTAATCAATGAAATAACCGCACAGGCAACGGCAGCGGCTGATATTGACAGTTCGGTTGATACCATTTTTGAGATCGGGGGGCAGGATTCTAAATTTATATCCCTGGAAAACGGCGTGGTGGTGGATTTTGAAATGAATAAGGTATGTGCCGCAGGGACCGGTTCTTTTCTTGAAGAGCAGGCTGAAAGATTTGATATAAAAATTGAAAAATTTGGCGATATAGCGCTGAGGGCAAAGAAGCCCTTAAACCTTGGGGAGCGCTGTACGGTTTTTATGGAAACCAATGTTTATTCTCATTACCAGAAAGGTGCAGGCATTGAGGATATTCTGGCCGGCCTTGCTTATTCTATTGCCATGAATTATATAAACCGGGTGGTTGGAAGAAAAAAAATAGGCAGTAAGATTTTTTTCCAGGGTGCGGTGGCATTTAATAAATCAGTAATAGCTGCCTTTAAAAATTATCTGGGCAAGGAAGTAATCGTACCTGAAAATAATGAAGTGACCGGAGCCATAGGAACAGCAATTAAGGTACTTGGAACCTCCCCCGGACAAACAAAATTCAGGGGATTTAAAAATATATCTGAGGTAAGCTACTCTCAAAGCTCTTTTGAGTGTAAAGGGTGCCCCAATAGGTGCGAAATAAAAAAGATTTCCATAAAAGGTCAGCCTCCATTATTTTATGGCGGAAGATGTGAAAAATATGAAAAAGGAGATTCTGTCGGAAATGATATTCCGGATTATTTTGCTGAGCGTGAAAACTTTCTTTTAAATTCCTATAAATCCAAAAACAACAAGGGAGCAAAAAGAGTTGGCATACCTTATTCAATGCTTACTCATGAATTCTATCCTTTCTGGAGTGCATTTTTCTCTGAGCTGGGTTTGGATTTTATACTGTCGGATAAGACTAATAAAAAGATAATTAATGACGGCCTCCAGTGTTCGGTAGCGGAAACCTGTTTTCCCATGAAGGCCACTCTGGGACATGTTAAAAATCTTTTGGAGAAAGGAGTGGATTACCTGTTTTTACCCACTACCAGGGATATGCCCACAAAAGAAAAAAATATTAAAGGCGATAGAACGGGAAGCTATCCCTGTCCTTTTATTCAGGGGACCTGGTCAATTGTAAAATCTGCCATAGATACGGGAGAAGTTAAGATACTTACACCTATTATTAATTTCAGCTTTAAGGAATATGCGAAGAAGAAACAATTGACTAAGCTGGGAAAAGAACTGGGAAAGGACAGGAGGTCAGTAAACAGGGCAATAAAGGAAGCCTATAGTGCCCAGGATAAATTTCGCTCATCGGTCAAAAAAAGAGGGAAAGAAGTACTTGACAACCTGAAACATGACGAGGTGGCAATGGTTATAGTCAGCAGGTCATATAATAGTTGTGATAGAGCTATAAGCATGGATGTTCCAAAAAAGTTAAGGGAACTTGGTTTTAAGGTAATTCCAACTGATTATCTGCCTGTGGACTCAGTTGATCTTTCCAAGGAGTGGCCAAATCTGTACTGGGAATTCGGGGATAGGATAATGAGTGCAGCCCGATTGATTAACGAAGACAGCAGGCTATACCCGGTTTATATTACTAATTTTGGCTGCGGTCCTGACTCTTTCATCCTTCAGTACTTTGAAAGGGAAATGGACAAACCATTTTTAAAACTGGAAGTAGATGAACATTCCGCAGGGGCGGGAGTAATAACCAGATGTGAGGCGTTTATAGATTCATTGAATAATGTAAGAGATAAAAAAGATTTTTCACCGGGTAAGATAAAAACAGTAGAGAAAGATGCTGTTTTTAAAAAAAGTCAGGGAAGGGTTATATACATTCCTTACATGGGTGACGGCGCCGTTGTTTTAAAATCCGCTTTTAAGTCAGCAGGAATTGATGCGGAAATGTTGTATTCTGATGATGAAACGCTGAAACTGGGAAGAAGATATACGCTGGGAAAAGAATGTTATCCTTTTATTATAACCACCGGAGACATTATTAAGACATTAAAACACAATGATCCGAAAAAAGTGGCTTTCCTGATGCCGCAGACATATGGGCCCTGCCGGTTTGGGCAGTATAATAAGATGCAGAAGATAATAATAAAAGAATTGGGTTACCATGACATTCCTATAATTGCTCCGGGAGCACCGGAAGTGGGTCAATTTTATCGTGAATACGATATGCAGGGATTAAGGGGTTTTACCATGCTGGCAAAAGCAATGTTCGGTATTTTTACCGTGGACTATCTTAATAAGATGCTCAGGAAAACAAGACCCTATGAACTGGAAAAGGGGAGAACAGATAAGATTTATGACAAATTTATAGAAGATGTGTGCCAGTCTGTAGAAAATAATCCACTGACAAGGATGCTGGATAAGATGGTTAAAATTTTAAGAAATGCTAGGATAGATTTTGAAAATATACCAATCAATAAAACAAATAAACCACTGGTTGGAATAGTGGGTGAGATATTTGTTAGAAATCACCCTTACAGCAACAATGAGATTATAAAAAGAGTTGAAGCACAGGGTGGTGAAGTAATAATCCCTGCTTTTGCAGAATGGCCCTATCATACTACCGCTACCAGAAAATTGGACATTATAACCAAACAAACCGATCTTTATTATAAGATTTTAAAATCATTCAGCCTCAATGGTAATGGGACAGGAAACAGTAAGGATTATGGCAGATTATCCGAGCTTACCGGTGACTTTGCAAGAGGAATAGGATTTTATATCTCAAATAGGATTCTAAATAGATATCTAGAATACTGCAATTATAAACTGGAAAAGCCGCTGAAGGGTTTCCTGAGAGAAGACAGGGAAACCGGCATTTATGAGATCTGGAACAATGCCGAACCTTATATAATCAAATGGTTCGGGGAGTCAGCTTTAAGTATCGGCAAATCAGTGGACTGGATTAAAAAAGGTGCCCATGGAATTATAAATGTACTACCCTTTACCTGTATTCCTGGAAATATTGTTGACGCTGCTTCAAAAAGAATTAGAGAAGAATATAGAATACCCTGGTTGAATCTTGCCTTTGACGGTCTGGAGCAGGAGACCACTGAAACCCGGCTGGAAGCATTTATGTATCAGACCAGGCAATATATGGCCGGTAAAAAATAGAGTATAAAATTATAATTAAATAAGGTAAATTTTTTAGGAGTTAAAGATAAAAAAGGGAATCTGGCAGTAGGCAAAGATGCTGATATAGTCATTTTAGATAAAAAGCTAAAAGTTAAACTTACTATGGTAAAAGGGAAAATAGTTTACAAGAGAAAAGAAGAATAAACAGCATTTCAAAAAGATACCTGATTATAATACCTGGTTAAGCATCAAATCAAACTATAAACTTAAAATCGATTTAAAAAAGATAGAGATGTAAGATATATTTCTATTTTTAACCCTGTATTTATGTCTGAATAGAGATAAATTTATGTTTACGATTCATAAAAATAAGAATATAATTTTAATGGAAGCTAATATTTTTAAGGTGGATGATAATGGTTAAAATTAATGTGTCGATTCCTGAAGATTTTCTGGCAGAAATTGATAGATATAAAAAAATCAAAAATATTACAAGGTCACAGTTTATAATTGATGCGGCAAAAAATTATTTTAATACCATTGAATCTGCATTAGCTGCAGAGCGTAAAAAAGATGCAATAAGCAGATTGAAAAAAACAAGGCAGGAGATAATGAAGATAATCTCAACAAAAAGAGAAATAAGTGTAGTCGAAGATTTAAAAACAATGAGATCGGAACGCGGGAAAGAGATAGAAAAAAGAGTTATTGGAAAATAGATGGAATTAAATGAATTTATAATCAAAGAAGATATTAAGAGAAAATATATTCTTGATGCCTCTGTAATCATAAAATGGTATTTTTTTGAAAATGAGTCTGATCTTGAGATTGCTAACTATATTCATGAAAAAGTTACCAGAGATGAAATCATTATTGCTTCTCCCGATCTAATGATTTATGAAGTTTTAAACTTTTTCATTTTTAAACTGAAAATCCCTTCCGGC
>CAZHOY010000054.1:6037-8267 GCA_964534695.1 uncultured Actinomycetota bacterium
TGATATATTATCAGAATTAAACGATATCATTTTTATTATCAATACAGATATTTCGGTTCAAAAAAAAGCTTTTGAAATATCAAGAAAAATTAAAAATACCATTTATGACTCTTTATATCTGGCACTATCTCAATCACTTGACTGTCCACTAATAACAGCTGATAATAAATTAAAACAGGATACCAGGAAAGAAAATTATTCTGTTCTGTTATTATCTGAATTTAAAAGCACGTATTAAAGTTTCAAAATTCCTGTTATTAAGATATTATTATTCAAGATATTTTAATCACAAAATAATAGGTTGATTCTTATGATGAAAAAAGGACTGTTTATAACATTTGAGGGTCTTGACGGGGCAGGAAAAACCACTCAGATAAAACTTTTATATAACTATTTAAAACAAGAAGGATTTGATGTTGTTTCCACCATAGAGCCCGGCGGCACTGAAATCGGCCGGAAGATAAGAAAAGTACTTCTGGATAAAAAAAATGCAGGAATGTCCCATAAAACTGAAACCTTTCTTTTTTTAGCTTCCAGGGCAGAACTAGTGTCAAGATTAATAGCGCCGGCCTTAAGGGAAGGAAAGATTGTAATATGCGACAGATTTTTTGATTCTACAGTAGTGTATCAGGGAATAGCCAGAGGTCTGGGAAAGAAACAGATTCTGGATATGAGTCTCTGGGCTACCGGTGGAATAGTACCTGATATAACCTTTTTGCTGTCGGTTAAAGCAGGAAGGGGCAAGAAAAGGATGGATAATGCAAGTAAAAAAAGAGACAGGATCGAACTTGAAGAAAATGATTTTAAAGAAGAGATTTTCAAAGGTTATCTGAATATTGCGAGGGAGAATAAAGATAGGTTTGTAATTATTGACGGCGAAGGGAATATTAAAGAAATTTTTAAAGAAATAAAAAGCAAAGTCGGACGGTATTTGAGATATAAAAAATGAAATTATTGGAAAGCATTAATTTTTTAACCGAAGATAATATTAACCGGTCAAATATAAGATTGCTTTCAACCATGATAGAAAGCGGTAATATTTCACATGCATATCTGTTTTTTGGAAATAATATGGAACTTCTGGGCAAATTGGCGCTTATGTTTGCTGCTTCCATTAATTGTGTTGATAACGGATGCGGGGATTGCATTGTATGCAAAAATACAATAAAAGGCATTTATCCCAATGTTTTGATCGTAGAACCGGAAGGCAGTACCTTAAGGATAGAAGAAATTGTAAAGTTGCAGAGATTTATTAATTTAAGCTCTTATAATCCAGGCAAGAAAATATGTATCATTAAAGAATCCGAGCTCATGAATTCAGAAGCTGCTAACAGGCTGCTTAAGACCCTGGAAGATCCTCCTGATGCCGACAGTATATTTGTACTGCTTACCGAGGATATATCAATTATGCTTCCTACGGTAGTGTCCAGGTGCCTGGTTTACAGCTGGAATTTTAAATTTATAGAAGAAACGCAGGAAGGAACCGGTTTCGAGATTATGGAGAAGTATCTGGATGAAGGAATAAGAAAAATAATAAAATTACATGAAAGCGGGGCCGGAATTTCAGCTGTCTCCGTAGACCTGACTTTAAGGCTGGTTGAGATACTAAAAAAAATGGAAGCCGGTGTCAGGGCAGATCTGGAGAAAGAGTTTGATGAAATAAAAAAAAGTGATTTTGAAAAAAGTGATATAAATAAATATATTGAAATCTTAAAATCAAGACAAAAGAGAAAAATAAACAAATTTCATAATTTGGGTATGAGCAGGGTTTTTGATATAATATCTGCCTGGCTTGAAGATATACTTGCGGTAAAATTAGGAGCAAAGATGGAAATTCTAAATTTTAAAAAGAATTATTCTTTTATAAACTGCAATATTAAAAATATTGAGATAAATAAAATTTTTAGATTGATGCAGGTAATCGAAAAAAACAGAAATTGTCTTAACTATTTAATTAACTCTGAGCTGGCTCTGGATAATATTTTCCTTCAGTTTCAGGGTATATATGGATAAGAGGTGCGTGCAATGTCTTTAATTGTAGGGATAATATTCCAAAAGAACGATACGGTACATTATTATGACCCTGCTGAAATTGAGATGGAAGTGGGAGATAAGGTTATATGTCATCTGGATAATGGAGAAGAAATCGGAGAAGTAATTGTACCCCCGGTTGATATAAGCGAGAGCGATATTACCGCCCCTTTAAACAGAGTTATAAGGAAGGCTACTT
>CAZHOY010000055.1:0-8264 GCA_964534695.1 uncultured Actinomycetota bacterium
AAAAACATATATTTTCCATCCATATAAAATACATCTGTAGGATTTTCATCAATATTTTTTTTTATATAGTCTTCTCTTGATATTGTTTCATTGTATACTGAAGGAATTCTATTATATTTAGAAATATAGAAAGCATATTCGAAATGGCCAGATTCGTCATTTGCTTCAAAAATGGGGTTTATAAAAATAAAGCCCATGCATAGAATGGTAAAAATTAATATAACAATTAATAAGTGGAGCCTTTCTTCCTGCTTACTCTTTTTATATTCTAGCGGGTTATTTTCTTTATCTAAAAAGTGGGTATTATTCAATTTCTATTTAATATTAATCCTAGATATTGTTGGTATAAAATAAATAAAATGATATAGGATTTAAATATAAATCGCAAATCCTTAAGAAGATTTTATATTATTTCTGGTGATAATATGTGATAAATGGATTATAATATTGATCCTGAATTAATTGAAGAATTCTTGTCTCTAAATGAAAGACCGGGTAAAGGGGAGAGAGTTTAGAGTTTATTTTTAAATTTTTTTATCAGGTTATTAGCTTTAAGTAGTTCGTCTGAGTTATTGATATTTATTTGATAACCGTTTATTAGATATCCATAAGCTTTTTTAACTTTAGAGATATCATTAATGGTATCGGTGATGTCTTTTTCGTTTCTTACTGGATTGATTCTAGTTTCTCTAATGAAATTAAAAACTTCAGGTTTAAATAAATAAATCCCACAACCTCTGATATTGTATGGGGGTTTTTCTGGTTTTTCTATTATCTCTGAAATTCTTCCATCTTCTTCCAGGCGTGCTGAACATGTTTGCTTTAGAATTTCCTTATTATTTTCTTTGATAACAGCTTCGGTTACTATTGAATTAGTTTTAAGAAATAGGTCGACCATTGGTTTTAAAGAATCAGTTACAATAAACTCATCTCCTAGGAATACTAAAAAAGACTCATTTTTAATGTAGCTTTCAGTTAAGAGTATTGCATTTGCAGTACCGTTTAGATTTTTTTGTTCAATAAAGTTGATTCTTAATTTTAGGTCATTCTTTGTATTTTTATAATATTCTTTTATTTTTTCCTTATGGATATTTACGATTACATATACTTCTTTAATTCCAAGTTTTTCCATTTGATCAATGATATGATGAAATATCGGTCGGTCATATACTGGAAATAAGGTTTTTGGAAGTAGGTTAGATAAATATCCCAGTCTTTTACCTGGTCCTGCTGCTAGAATAACTCCTTTTCTTATAATATCGTTCATTTTTATAAAATAAAAATATGTCAAAAATAAATTTTCAATAAGATAACTTATTTAAACATTAATGTAAAGGGTGCCTTTATTTAAGGTGTTGTTATCTTTTATATTCAAATATAGTTTTTATTATTATATAATTTGATAAATTTTTAATTTGAAGATTGGTTTTACATATAAATATTAATAATGAGAGAAAGAATCAGATCTTTTTTTAATAGTTACCTAATTTTGTTTTTGGCTATTATAATCTGTGCTTTCATAGCTTTTTATAATTTAGGGGATATAGAATTCTGGGGAGAAGATGAAGCACAGACTCTGCATAATGCGGCCAGGTTTATAATGGGACTGGAAAATCACTCAAAAGCTAATCTGACTGCTCTATATGGTAATGCAACGTTATCACTGGTAATTTTGGTTCAGGTTCCCTTTATTTTAATCTTCGGAGTTTGCGAGCTGGCATCAAGAATGCCCAGTGCTTTAATTGTTGTTCTTACTCTTTTTGTATTTTACAAGATTGGAAGACTTTTTTTAGATAAAAGATCAACAAATTTTTTAATTTTATTATACGCAGTTTCAGGCGCGGTAGGGTTGTATAAAAGTGCAATTGGAGTGGGACTGTATATATTCTTTATTCTATTGGCTTTTTATAAAATAGAGAAATTTTTATTTGCTCCTGATGATAAATTTAGGGGTAAAACTATAGATTTTCAGCTAGGTTTAATCTTTGTAGTTATTTCACTTATGTTGGTTCCAGATGCATATTTCTTTGTGCCTTTTTTTACTGTTCTAATACTGGTAAATATAAGAAGGATTGGTTTTAAAAAGTTACTATTAAGCATGATAATCCCTGTACTACTATTTGCCTTTTTTATTTACTATGAGTTTGTTTTAGCCAAGCAGCTTACAGGATTACCTAATGCTACTTATAGGCATTTTCTGGGTAGACAGGAAGGGCTGGAGATGTCTTTTAATATAAAAAACCTTGTATTGAGGTTTACAACCAATTTTTCAATTTTTCTACTTATTTTGTTTATCATTTCAATATTAATTTTAATAGTTTTCCGGATAACAAAGAAAATAAGGCTTAACAGGTTATTAATTCATGTCACTTTGCTGTTTTCTCTGCATTTTATAGCGTGGATGTTTTTTACAAAAATGGAAAATGGACACCTGTTAAACAGTTATCCAGTTGTATTCTTATTTACTGCTTATGCTTTTAAAGTGATAAATGATTTTATCAGGGAAAATAAAAGTATAAAAAAAGGTCTTAAAAAGGCTTTTATAACCACTATTTATGCTTTCTGTGCCATTATTTTGAGTTTTAATTTTTATCATACTTTTATATTGTTTAATAATCTTTCTTTAGATAAAAGCATTTATCAAGCTTTTTATGCTCCTGGAGATATTCCTGCAGGTTATAATGCGGGACATAAGGTGGGGATTAAAAGTGTAGCTTATCTATTAAGAAAGGAAGCAAGGGTAGGAGAAAACCTTGTTTCGGATAAAGGTTCTGCTTTTAGTTTTATCTATATGGGAGGAAATATAACCCCCTATAGTGCCAGTAACGGGATAGAATTGATGAGAGCCGGTGAAGATATATATCATGATTATAAAATTAGGTTTATAGCTATCTCACCGGATTTCCAGAATAAAGAATATTTAAAATACATTGATTCTCAAGGCTTTAATAAAATAGTGGTGGAATATAAAGGGAAAGAAATATATTACGTATATGATATCCTGAAATTGGAGAATATAATTACTGCGGTACAGAGAGATGAGTATGATAGGGATTATAAAAAAGAGTATACTAATGTAAATGTGGCACTGCCGTACTTTTTTAATTTTTAAAGGATTTTAAAATTGATTGAATAATAAAAAATTATTAAGAGTGGTGTAATTATGAAAGAGAAAAAAAATTTAGGGAAAGCTGCTATTAGCATAAAGGATATATGGACAGTTTTTTTAAGAAGGAAGTGGGTGTTTGTTGGTTTTTTTATAGTTGTAATTATAATAGGTCTGCTATTTACATTTTTAAAAACTCCACTTTACAGCTCTGCATCCAAAATAAAAGTATCAGGTGTTTATTATGATGATAATCTCTACAGGTACTATCCTGTAGAGTCAGAAGCTCTCGGGATTTATGCGCCGGGCATGAGAGCAAGCGAATTGGAAGTTGGAGTCTTAAATAACACAGCGATTGAACTGAGAGGTGATGGGTTTTTGCGTGAAATTAAGGATGAACTAGATTTAAGCATAAGCAAAGATAAACTTTATCAAAATATTAAAATTCTTGTTGATAAATATAGTAGGACTTTAAAAATAGAGGTTATTTCAGATAACCTGGAGAGTTCCTTTAACATAAATGATAGGTTAATTAATAAGTATGTCGATGAGAAAGCGGAGCAAAATCTGGAAATATTTAATGATTTAATAAGAAAAATCGATAAAAGCATAGAGGATATAGAAGAACAAGTTATTTTAAATAGTTTGGAAGAAATAAAATATAATCTGGAAAAAAATAGAGATCTCTATATAAACAGAATAGAGATAGTGGAGGAGCCTTCAGTTCCATTAGAGCCTTTCAATACCAATTATATTAGAAATATTATTATCACCTTTTTTATTGCTATAGTAGCGGGACTTATAGTGGTTTTTATTCCAAATATATTTATTCCCCTAAAAAGTAGCCGGAAGTAGTTAAATTTTTTTATTTTTCCCATGTTTAAAATTATGAATGACTTGGAAAATATTAAAGTAAGCGTAGTTATGGGTGTCTACGGTTATAAGAATTACATAGAAGGATCAATTGAGAGCATATTAAACCAGACTTTCAGGGATATAGAGTTAATCATTATTGACGATGGATGTGATTATGATTTATTTAATATAGTTCAGAGGTTTAAAGATAAGAGAATTTTATATGTTAAAAATAATGAAAACATAGGCTTGACTAGGTCACTTATAAAAGGAATCAACTTTTCTAAAGGAAAATATATAGCACGGCAGGACGCCGGTAATATATCTAAAGAAAGCAGGATTGAGAGACAATATAATTTTCTGGAAAGCAATAAGGCTTACTATCTAATTGGAACATCTGTTACTTTAATTGATGAGAAGGACGAGACGGTTTGTAAAATTATAGCAGATAGTAATGTTGATTCTATCAAAAAGAATATTTTAAAATTTAACTGTATCAATCATTCTACCATAATGTTTAGGAATAAAGGGGTAGTTAATTATAGAGCTAAGTTTAAATATTCCCAGGATTATGATCTGTATTTAAATCTACTGTCTAAAAATATTTTATTTGGAAATATATCCGATATACTCCTTGAGGAAAGAATATTGCCTGATTCAATAACCTATAAAAAAAGAGACAAGCAGAATCATTATAAGAATGTTGCAAGAGAATTTTATTTTGAGAGATTAAATACTGGTAAGGATAGTTATAATAGGCTAAAAGAAACTGATACAGTCTTAAAACCAGGATGTGTTAATCTGACAGAATCTGATGATTTATTCTTTAATAGGCAAAAGGCGTACTATTTGTTTTATTCTGGCAGGTTAAAAAAGGTAAGGAAATTATCAGGGGAATTTTTGAATAAAAGATTTGATTGGAAAATGTTTTATTATTTTATTTTTAGTTATTTCCCCATAGTAGTTAGATGGACAGCCAGGGCAAAGGAAATAAAATTTTTGTAATTTAAGTTATCTGAAAATGAAAGAGAAAATAAAATTATTTTATATTTCCAGAACATCTAAATTCACCGGTGCTGAAAATATCCTTTTGGATGTAGTTAATAATATAGATAAAAAAAAGTTTGACCCTCTGGTGGTAATCTCAGATACAAAAGGGTTTTTTTATGAAAAGCTCAAGGATTCTAAAATCAATATTATGGTAATAAGAATGCCATTTCTGCGTGTCACATATAATCCTTTTTTGATTCTCTGGTTTCTGGTAAATATCCTTATAGTAAATTTTCATTTCTATTTTATTTTTAAAAGAAGCAAAGCGGATATAATTGTCTGCCATACTATACAGGAGATGGCATACGTATTTTTAGCAGTCAAAGTTTTAAGGAAAAAATTAATTATCTGTTTTAAAAATATTCTAGACAGGAAATGGAAGAAAGTTATCCGGGCAAGATTTTGTCAATTATTTGTGGATAGAATAATAGCAGTTTCTGGGAAAGCTGCTGAAGATTTTATTTTATATAGTTCTAAACCAAAAAGATATGAAAGTTTGACAAGTGTGGTACATGATAGTATTGATTATTATAAATATATGGAAAACTTTAAACAAAAAGATGTTTTCTCAAAGTATTTCATAAAAAAAGAAGATGATTTTATAATACTTAATATCGGAAGTATAACTAAGTTAAAGGGGCAGTTATTACTCCTTGAAGCTATTTCTTCAAATAGGTTAATAGGCTTAAATTTAAAAGTTATATTTTTAGGCGACATTTATCACACTAGTGATTTAAAATATAAGAATAAACTTTTAAATTTTATTGAGCGAAATAAACTGCAAGAAAAAGTATTTTTAGTTGGATATCAGAATGATGTCAAAAGTTTTTTAAATCTCTCAAATGCATTAGTTCACTGTCCTATTATAGACGATGCTCTGCCAAGAGTGATCCTTGAAGGATTTATATTTAATAGTATTGTTATCGCTACTAAGGTGGGAGGGATACCGGAAATGGTTATAGATAATTATAATGGATTCTTGTGTGAAGTGGACAAAGAGAATCTAGCTGAAAAAATTTTACATGTATACAATAATAGAAAAAATCTAGAATATATAAAAAGAAATGCAGTCAGGACTGTGAAGGAAAATTTTAGCCTTAAAAACCAGATAGTGGAATTGGAAAACATTTATACGGAAGTTATAAATAAAAAACTATGAATAGAATAGGTATAATAACTATAAATTATAATTCTGAAGATCTGCTTGAAAAGTTTATCAGATGTATTTTAAAGCAGACTTATAATAATTGGGTCATGATTATTGTTAATAATAGTCCTAGTGATAATCTGATAAAAGAAGTAATTAATAAGTTTAATAATAAGAAACTGATGCTTTTAAGTGTAAATAAAAATATTGGTTATTCTAACGCAAATAATCGTGGGTTCGAGTATTTGCTGAATAACAAAATAATCAGTAAGGATGACACTATCTTGGTCAGCAACGAGGACATTGAAATCAGGGATGAAATGTTTTTGGAAAAATCTTTAAGATTAATTAAAAAATTTAGATGTGGTTTTTTAGGTCCTAAGATTATCAATAATGATGGATCTTTTATGTTTCCACACCTTAAAGAAACAAATTTTTTAAAATGCTTGCTGCATATGGGGAATAATGGTTTTGTTGATAGAATATTTGGAATAAACCGAAGTTTTAAAAAAATAAGTAATCCCATTGAAGTATTTTTACTTAACGGCGCCTGCTTTTTTTCCAGAGCGGGCGATTTTAGGGAAGTTGGAATGTTTGAAAGCAATACCTTTATATATTATGAAGAGGAGTTTTTATTCAGGAAGGTTAAAAAGCTGGGTATTGATGTTGTTTACGACCCTGTTATCGAGGTTTATCATCAACATTCGGGTTCAATTAGAAAAAGTTTTAATATCCTTAAGAAAAAGGAGTTTGTTTACCAAGGTGAACTTCATCTTCTAACCAATGAACTAAAGATAAATATTTTTTTTCTATGGTTGTTTAAATTAGAAAGGTGTATTGAATTCTTATTAATGAAAATATTAATAGGGATAAGAGTTTTATTTGGTAAAAATATATTATAAATGATTTATATGAATGCTGTTAGTCTTGTTAAAAACAAAATATTTAGCATAGATATAAGCAATTTTAAATATGTAATACTGGCATTAATGCCTTTTTTTCTTTTGGTTAATAAGTTACCATATCTTGCTATAATTTCCTTTTTGCTACTACTGGCTATGAGTATTACTTTCTTTTTAAAGAAAAGAATAATTACAGATTACCATCTCAGAATAATCATACTATTATTAATTCTCTATTCTTATCTATTGATAAGCTATTTTCTTTCAGGCCAGGCCTTAAGGAATTTATTTTCATATGGTTTTTTAAGATATGATGGCAGTATTTTTTTCAGTTACTTATCCTTCTTTATATTTTCTACTGCGTTTTTAGATTACAGGAAGGCCTTAAAGATATATTTCTGGTTTTTATTTATAGCTTTTTCAATTTTTGCAATCATAGGTTTCCTTGAATACTCTAATAATATGCAGTTTCTGACTATAAGACTTGATGATATATATGTTGGCCCAATGTTTATTGCATTAAATAATTCCCACAATGCCACAGGTTCTATATATGCAATAGTTGGGGTTTCTGCTCTGGCGTTTCTATTAGAGTCTAACCATAAAGAGAAAATTACCTATACTGGTGTTTTTATTTTATGTTTTATTGCGTTGTTTATTACTAAAAGTCGAGGTAGCCTGGTTGCTTTTTTTATTGGAGCTTTTTTCATATTCTGGCTAAGTAGTAAATCTGTTTTAAAGTTTATCCGTAATTTATTTATTCTGATTGCTGGATTGATTTCTTTTATGTTTATAACTGGTACTTTTAAAAGAGTAATGCAGATATTTTATATATATGATTTAAGTGCATTGACCAGATTTAGTTTATGGGAAAAAGCAATAACTCTTTTTAGAAATAGCCCTATTCTTGGTATAGGGTTTGGAAGATATAATGACGTTTCATGGAATTTCGACAGAGTACCTTTAACTGGCAACTCTGGTATATTTGCAATGTATACTATGAATGATTTTACTTTTAATGATACCAATGCCCACAGTTCTTACCTTCATTTTTTGGCGGAGACTGGAGTTATTGGGTTGGTTCTTATAATTTCGTTCTGGCTAACCTGTTTTATTATTGTTTTTAAGGGTTATAGATTTACTAAAGACATATTTTCGAAAAAGGTTTATTTATCTGTATTGGGTTGTATTTTAACTTTGTTTG
>CAZHOY010000056.1:0-8225 GCA_964534695.1 uncultured Actinomycetota bacterium
ACCTGGTCAAATATTACATCCAGTTCACAATCATCAATCAGCCTTTTTACTTTTATAATCTTACCCTGCCCCCAGAATTTGTGTTCTATCAAATCACCCTTTTTATACTTATAACTGCCGCCATATCCATCTCTATCCACTGCTCCCCTCTGCTCTGCATTTTCAGATTCTATTTTATTTTCATCGATTACCAGTCTTGCGGGAATTTCATTTATAAATCTGGAAACGGTTCTAAAGCTGGTGTCACCGTAAATACTGTGTGACTGGGAGGAGGATAAAAACACTTTTTCCTCGGCCCTGGTAATACCTACATAGCACAGCCTTCTTTCCTCCTCCAATTCCTCAATACTATTCATACTCCTAGAATGCGGAAAAATTCCTTCCTCCATCCCTATTATAAATACAACCGGGAACTCCAGCCCCTTTGCATTGTGGAGGGTCATAAGTACCAGTCCATCCGTACTTTCATCATAGTTATCAATATCGGTAAGAAGTGATATCTCTTCTAAAAAACCGTTAAGATTATATAAACCCCCAGCCTTCCGGGAGTCAGCTGCATCATCGGAACGCCTGATATCCGCCAGCGAATCGGCAGTGATATTATCCGCACCGGCTTTTTCTTCATATTCCTTGGTAACGGTCAGAAGCTCTTTTAAATTTTCTATTCTGTTTAATGCCTCAATTGTGTTTTCCCGTTCAAGTTCTTTCATGTAACCGATTCTTACCCAGATTCTCCGAAGAACTCTGCTTACTCCATGAGTCTGTGCAAAATCCCTGAAATCGGAAATAAGCGATATAAACTTGCCTATCCTGTCTTTTGCGCTCTTGCTGAGAGCAGAAATTTCATCACTGCTGTAAAAAGCCTCACAAAAAGTTATGTTATTCTTCCGGGAATGTTTTTCTATGGTTCCAATTGTAGATTTGCCTATCTTGCGCCGGGGAACATTTACAATTCTTGCCAGGCTCACCACATCTCTGGGATTTGCAATCAGCTTCATATAGGCAAGTATGTCCTTTATTTCCTTTCTATCATAAAACCTGAGCCCCCCATAAATTTTATAGGGAATATTTTGTCTTACCAGATATTCCTCTACAGCCCTGGACTGGGCATTGGTCCTGTAAAAAATAGCAAAATCCCTGTATTTTCTGTCTTTTTCTTTCATGCATTGTTCTATATGCCGGACCACAAAATTTACTTCTACCTTTTCATCCGGAGCAATGTATTTGGAAACCACCTCTCCGTCAGGATTCTCGGTCCATAATTTCTTATGCTTTCTGTTTTCATTATTTTTTATAATAAAATTTGCTGCATTTAATATATTCTGGGTTGATCTGTAATTTTGCTCCAGCTTTATGACCACAGTATCTTTAAACTGCTTGTCAAAATCAATGATGTTTTTTATCTCAGCACCCCGCCAGCTGTAGATATTCTGGTCATCATCCCCTACCACACAGATTCTTCTGTGTTTTTTGGACAGGAGCATGACAATCTCATTCTGGGCAATATTTGTGTCCTGGAATTCATCTACCAGAATATATTTAAATTTTTCCTGGTATTTTTCTCTTACTTCCGGAAACAGCTTCAGTATTTCAACCGTGAGCATCAGAAGGTCGTCAAAGTCAAGGGCGTTTGCTTTAAACAGCTTTTCCTGATACAAACTGTAGATTTTGTCTACTGTTTTTTCAAAATAATCGGTGGCTTTTTTAGAGAAGCTTTCATGATCGATAAGTTTGTTTTTTGCATCACTAATAACAGCCCTTACTGCTTTGGGCGGGAATCTCCTGATATCCATATCCAGATCTTTTTCAACATTGGATATCAAACTCAGGCTGTCCTTCTCATCATAAATCACATAATTTGAAGACATTCCCAGATGATTTATCTCATATCTCAGAAGCCTTGCACAGAATGAGTGAAAAGTGCTTACCCACATATATTCTCCTACGCTGCCTACCAGATCTATCACCCTTCTTTTCATCTCCCTGGCAGCCTTATTGGTAAAGGTGATAGCGAGAATATTAAAGGGGTCTACTCCTTTATCCTTGATCAGATATGCAATTCTGTAAGTGAGTACTCTTGTTTTTCCGCTTCCTGCACCGGCAATAACCAGAAGCGGCTTTTCAGTACTTTTAACTGCTTTAATTTGCTGAGGATTTAAATATTTTTTTAATTCCAAGTTTCACTAAACTATCTAATTTTCTTTCCAATAACTCCGGCAATATTTCTTACCTGCCGTATCAGTTCTGATAATTCCTTTGGATTCAGGGATTGCTGCCCATCGCTTAGCGCCTGCGAGGGATTGATATGAGCCTCTACTATAAGGCCATCTGCACCGACCGCAACCGCTGCCCTGCTCATGGGAATTACCAAATCACTTTGCCCTACGGCATGGGAAGGGTCAACAATTATGGGAAGCTTGCTTAGTTTTTTAATAACCGGAACAGCTGACAGATCCAGGGTGAATCTGGTATTGGTTTCAAATGTTCTTATTCCCCTCTCGCACAGTACTACTTCCGTATTTCCCCTTAAAGTTATATATTCAACTGCAAGCAGCCATTCCTTTATCGAAGATGCCCATCCCCTCTTAAGAATTACCTTTTTATTTTTTTCATTGGCTACTTTTCCAACCTTTTTAAGCAGCGCAAAATTTGACATGTTCCTGGTGCCTATCTGCAGGACATCCACACTATCAGCTATTATTTCAACGTTCTCGGTGTCAGTAACTTCGGTTACGGTTTTAAGGCCGTATTTGATATTAATTTCTTTAAGATATTCCAGACCTTTTTTACCCAGCCCCTGGAAACTGTATGGAGATGTTCTGGGTTTATAAGCTCCACCCCGCAGGAATGAAAGCCCCAGATCCTTTACCACTTTCGCAGTTTCATCCAGCTGCTTCCAACTCTCAATGGCACAGGGACCTCCGATTATAGTAATATAACCTTCCTCTATCAGCTTCATATCATCCTTGTTTTTGATTTTTTTAGTTTTATCATTTTTGCTTTCCATACAAGGTTAATCCTTTCTGATGCATAGAGCAGTCATAAGAATAATTTCAGGATATAACTGCTTTAATAATTACAGGTTTTCATCCTTTTCCAAAACCTGAACATTTCTCAGGATACTTTCAAAAATCTGTACCATATTATCATTATACAGGGGACCCTTATTATATTTAACTATATTATTAATCAGTTCCTCTTCCCTTTTTGCATCATATAGCGGCACATTACGGTCTTCTTTTAATCTTTTTATTTTCATTACTGCTTCTGCCCTCCTGTTTAGTAAATCTACCAGATTTTTATCTATCTCATTAATTTCTTTCCTGTATTTCTCCAACTTCTCCTTGAAACTGTTTTTCATCTCCACTCCTTTAGCTGTTTTTATTATTTGCACCTATTCCCATTCAATGGTGCTTGGCGGTTTGGAACTTATATCATATACCACTCTGTTTACACCATCAACCTCATTTACAATTCTGGTACTCATTCTTTCCAATACTTTATGCGGGAGCCTTACCCAGTCGGCTGTCATAGCATCGGCACTGCTTACCGCCCTTATTATTATAGGATATGCATATGTTCTTTCATCACCCATCACCCCCACGCTTTTTATAGCAGGGAGTACTGCAAAAGACTGCCAGATATTCTTATACAGGCCTGCTCTTTTTATTTCCTCGGTTACTATGGCATCCGCGTTTTTGAGTATTTCGATTCTTTCTTCCGTAACATCTCCGATTATCCTGATGGCCAGGCCGGGACCCGGAAACGGCTGTCTCCAGACTATTTCATCCTGAAGGCCCAGTTCTATCCCTATCTTCCTTATCTCGTCCTTGAATAGCAGCCTTAAAGGCTCTATTAACTTAAGCTTCATATCATCTGGAAGCCCTCCTACATTATGATGTGATTTTATTCTAGCGGCATCCCTGGTACCGCTTTCTATAACATCAGAATATAGTGTACCCTGAACCAGATAATCCGCGTCCTTTATTTTTACTGCTTCTTCTTCAAATATTCTTATAAATTCGTTTCCGATTATTTTCCTTTTCTGTTCGGGATCCGAAATTCCTACCAGCTTTTTTAAAAATCTTTCCTTGGCATTTATATGAATCAGGTTAATTTTAAAGTTCTCTCTGAATGTTTCTATGACCTTATTTACCTCGCCTTTCCGGAGCAGCCCATGGTCAACAAAAATGCAGGTAAGTTTATCACCAACAGCTTTGCTTACCAGAACCGCCGCCACAGAAGAATCCACTCCTCCACTCAGGCCGCATATAACTCTTCCACCCCTTACTTTATTCTTAATTATTTCTATCTGTTTTTCAATAATAGAAACCATGGTCCAGGTGGGAGAACAACCACAGATATCAAATAAAAAATTTTTAAGTATATCCATCCCTGACGGGGTATGTATCACTTCCGGGTGAAATTGTATCCCGTATATCTTACTCCGGGGCTCCTCTATACCCGCAATGGGGATATTGGGGGTTGAAGCTATCACATTAAAACCGGAGGGAACCTCCGCCACACTATCCTTATGGCTCATCCAACAGGTTTCTGTTTGCTTAAGATTCTTAAAAAGATGCGATTTCTGGTCCAGCTTTACTTTCGTCTTTCCGTATTCATTACGCCCGCTGCTGGTGACCTTACCACCGAGCAGTTGGGCAGTAAGCTGCATTCCAAAACAAATTCCCAGCGCAGGTACGCCCATAGACAAGATTTTTTTATCGAATAAAAATGTCTGTTTCTCTTTTGATGAAATACTGTAAGGAGAACCTGAGAGTATCAATCCTTTTGGTTTCTTTTGCTTTATTTTATCAATACCGGTGTCATAGGGAACAAGTTCAGAATAAACCCTTAGCTCTCTTACTCTCCTTGTGATTAATTGGCTGTATTGCCCGCCAAAATCGATAACCAGTACACTGTCCATGTTATAATCCCATACCTACTCCCTGCTGCTGCTGGTGGAGCTTGCCTTCCGTTTTTATGGAGGGAGCCACTATTACTTCAGCTTTTTGAAAGTCCTTAATATTTTCATAACCGCATGTAGCCATTGAAGTTCTCAGTGCCCCACATAGATTTAAAGTTCCGTCATTTTCAAATGCAGGACCCACCAGTATTGTTTTCAAATCAGCAACTACATCCGTCTTAATCCTGGTACCTCGCGGGAGATCGGGGTGAAAGGTGGCCATACCCCAGTGATAACCTTTCCCCGGAGCTTCTTTGGCTCTGGAAAGCGGGGAACCAATCATAACCATGTCCGCGCCGCAGGCAATAGCTTTGGCAATATCGCCACCGGTACGCATGCCACCATCGGCAATCACCAGCGAGTACTGCCCTGTTTCTTCCAGATGCCTTATCCTGGCTGCCGCAGCATCCGAAATAGCAGTTGCTTGGGGTACGCCAATTCCCAGTACCTGTCTCGTAGTGCACGCTGCTCCAGGACCAACACCTATCAAGACGCCTATGGCTCCTGTACGCATCAGGTGCAGTGAAGTTGAATATGATGCACAGCCACCCACTATTACCGGAACCGGACATTCAGGAATAAATTTTTTCAAATCCAGGGGTACCTTCGTCTTACTCACATGTTCTGCACTGACCACCGTACCCTGAACTACCAGAATATCAAGACCTGCATCTATGGCTACCTTATAGTACTTTTCCACATTTTTAGGAGTTAGAGAGGCACAGGCTATATCACTTTCTTTCTTTATCTGTTTTACTCTTTTTTCAATCAATTGTTCTTTAATGGGCTCGCTATAAATTTTCTGCATCTTTCTGGTAGCTTCTTCTGCGGAAAATTTTGAAACCCTATCCAGAATTTCATCGGCATTCTCATATCTGCATTGCAGGCCTTCCAGATTTAATACCGCAAGGCCCCCTATTTTTCTCATCTCTACAGCAAATCTCACATCTACAACACCATCCATTGCCGAAGCCATTACAGGCAGCTCAAGTTTATATTTCTCGATATTTACCGAGATATCAATGTCCTCCGGATCCCTGGTCCTTCTGCTGGGGACTATTGATATTTCATCGAATCCATAGGACCTTCTGCCGGTTTTTCCTTTGCCAATTTCTATTTCCATCCATTCCCCTTATTTTTTAAGTTTTTTCTCTTCTTTTCTTATTAATCTCTTTATATTTTTTCTATGGGTAATAAAAGTGAGTACACTCCAAAAAACTGCTGCAATTACTATCACCCACGTATATCCGGTAAAATAAAATGAAATAGGAGTAATAGCAGCCGCACATAAAGATGCCAAGGATATAATCCTGAAAATTGCAAAAACTACAGCCCAGGTGCCCAGGATGGTAAAAATGGGAAGTATTTCCATCCATACAGGGTTGCTCATAAAGGGAAGACTTGAAATTCCGACTATTACTCCAAAAGAAACCGCAATTCCTTTTCCTCCCCTAAAATTAATAAAAACAGGAAAATCATGGCCCAGTATAACAGCAACTGACACAATGGAAAGAAGTATAAAATCCTGGGGATAAACAAAGTACAGCGCTAATATGGGTATAAAACCTTTAATGATGTCGGCAACTATGGTTGTAACACCGTAACTTACTCCGAGAGTACGCGTAACGTTGGTTCCCCCTACATTTCCGCTTCCATACTTCCTGATATCATCGCCTCTCTTTATTTTATGAACCACGTATGCAGTGGGAAAAGAGCCAAAGAGATAGGCTGCAATTACGAATATAATTTTATATAGTAATTCAATGCCCATAATAGATATAATAATTCAGAAATTCTAGAAAAATCAAAAAGATAAAAATCCTTTTGAAACTTTAAATTACTGTATGAAAATCCAGAGAATAATATTAAAAGAAATATTACTATAAGTTATTGATTTATTCAATTTATAAAACACTGTATGATAAATTTCGTCCAACTCTTTAGGATTTTAAGAAAAATCCTTTTTGCATACTGCTGTGGCGCAACAATTAATTACATATCATAGTAATTATTCAATTGCTTCTTCAAATTATTTTTCTTCTTATCATTACACCATGCTGCTTTAATTGCATTTTCTAAAAGCGATTTAATATCTGTTTTTGAAAATATACCATTATTTACCAATTCTTTAAATTCTTCATCCAGGCTTGTATTAAACATTTTCGGATCATCAGTATTTACAAAAACAATTAAACCTTCATCAAAATATCTTTTAATAGGATGAGAACGTAAATCTTTAATTACACCTGTTCTTATATTCGATATTGGGCATGCTTCAATCGGAATTTGCTTTCTTCTTATAAATTTTATTAAATTATTATCCTTTATTATTGTTGTCCCATGCCCTATTCTGTCCGGATCAAGATATTTTATTGCATTCCAGACACTTTCCACTCCAGCAGCTTCTCCTGCATGTACAGTTGTTTGAAAACCTAATTCTTTTGCTTTCTTATATACTTTTTCAAATGGTCCGGGCGGATATAGATGCTCTCTGCCTCCCATACCTAAACCAACCAAATTAAACCTCTTTACTTCTTTCATCTGATGAAGAACTTTCATACCATTTTCAGGCCCATAATCCCTCCCAATATCAAATATAAAATTAATCTCTATCTGATCAAAGTAACTCCGGACACCATTATATAATGACTCTATCATCCTCTGAGGTTCTATGCCTTTTTTAACATGATCCAATGGCGTAAAAAAGAACTCTACATATTTATAGTTTTGATTAATTAAATCCTTTACAACTTCCGATGCCAAAAAACTAACATCCTCATAATCCCTGATAAAAGTATTTTTCCAAATCCATGTATCTATAAAATGTGAGAAATTCGTATATGCAAACCTTTTTTTTAAATCATTTATAGTCCTGACAGATTTCTTACTATCATACTTTTTAACCAATTCCCATAATGCCGGAATCGGGATAGCTCCTTCTATGTGTAAGTGCAGCTCAACTTTTGGCATATTTTTATAAAAGCTATTATCATCCATAAATAATTAACGCTCTACAATTACATATAACGTTTTGCACATATATGACGTTTTTGCCGCAACTAAGCAAAGGCGAAAATGTGGCGAAGCTCAAGCCGAAGGCGGAGCATATATGCGCTGTTATACGCAGTATGTCAGCCCGTTTTTTTAAAAGCTTTAACAATCATACCTTTTGGAACAACATATCCCTTGAAGGGAACCCGGAAGCCTTTATAATAATCAATAACTATATCACTAAATCCGGATTCTTTTAATATTTTTT
>CAZHOY010000057.1:0-8184 GCA_964534695.1 uncultured Actinomycetota bacterium
TTGCCCTATTTTTCTAAAAATTTTACTAATTTTTCTTTTTTTAGCCATATTATTGCTCCTTTATTATATTAATCTATTTTATAAGACAATTTTTAAATATTTTCTATATGTAATGTTTTTGTTAAGACCTTAATAGTAAATAACAAATTTTAAGCTTGCCTACTTAAAGATTTATTGTTTTATTATCAACTTTTAAAAAAATTAATTTTTAATATCATAATTAAATATTAATTATATATTTTATAACAAACAAAGCTTGGGTGCAATTCAGATAATTAAAAAACTGGGAAATAGGTTATTTTAAAAAAGTTGGTTTGAAACTTATTTAATATATGAACAATAAATTTTATTTTAAATCAAGGACTTTATTATACTTAATACAAGTTTTATTTGGACAAGACTGTCTATAAAAGCTACAATAACTATAGGTGATTATTATGATTAAAAGAAATGTTTACCATATTCTTCCAAATAAAACGGGAGGAGAAAAGGATTGGAAAGTAACAAAAGAAGGTAACAAACAAGCAATTAGTCGGTTTGAAAACAAAGAAGAAGCAATTAAAAAAGCACAGAATATAGCAAAGAATAAGAAGCCAAGTCAAATCAAGATACATGGAAGAAACGGTAAAATCCAAAGAGAATATACCTACGAAGCAGATCCAAGAAAATATAAAAGTTAAGAACAAATAATAGATTTGAATTAAGTTTATTTAGATAGAATAAGAATATGTTGGTCAAGTTTATTTAAGTTATGACTAATTAAAAAAATTAAAATGATATTACCTCTTTTTTACAAATCGTAAAGCTAATAAAATTAATTAAATATATTTTTCTACTAAGAACCAACTTTCTAAGAACTTGCACCCAATTATACTAAATCATAAAAATTTTTTTCCATAATAAACTATTCAGTAACTGTAAAAGTAGTCTCAGTCTGCCCTACTCCATCAGCTGTAAGTACTATTCTCCAGTTTCCAGGGGTAGTCCTAGTGCCTACTTTCCAAGACCAACTACAGTTGCCATTACTATCAGAATTTTTTGGTCCTAGGCCTTGGGCAGAACTTGGACCTGATTTGTAATAAACAGTTATAGTGCAAAGTACATTAGGGGCAGTATTTATAGTAATAGATGCCTGGGAACCTCTGGAAATTGGTGAAGTTAAAGATACTATGTTTATGTCATATGTAGCTTGCTGCTCTTCTTGTTGGTCTTGTCCCTCTTGGGCAATCTCCTCAGCCGTCTTAGTAACAGTAAAGGTTACTTCTTTGTCTTCAGCTCCTTCTGCAGTTAAAACTATTTTCCAATCCCCTGGAGTAGTGTTTGTTCCCACATTCCAAGACCATGAACAATTACCTTCTGCGTCTGATGTTTTTGGATCCAGCCCTTGTGCCTGGGATAGTCCAGATTCGTAATATACAGTAATGGTACATAGTGCATTAGGATTTGTTTCTATGCCAATGGATGCTTTAGCTCCCCTTTCTATGGGAGAGGTTAGAGACACTACTTCTATAGTACTGGTTTTCTCTGTTGTAGCAGTCTCTTCTTCTGCTTCAGCCCAAAAGCCTTTCCCTTCTTCTATAGCTTTTTCTTGAAGTTCCAAAAAGTAGTCAGAATATTTTACATCAGGAAGGTAGGTAGCCACCTGGGCATATCCATTTTCAACTAGATATGCATTTACAAATAAATCACCTACATATACATAAGCCAAGATACTTCCATACTGGTCAGTATCTGATACATCTTTCTCTAGAGTGACAACCTCTCCAAGCACAATGCCACTGTTTATCTCTGTTGCAGTGTCTCTATACTCATCATCAGATCCCGGGCAGTCAATGCCAATATACCTTACCCTCTCCCCTGTCTCTAGCTCTATGGTGTTTCCGTCAATTACCCTAGTACATTTGGCCTGCCAGGCAGCAGTTTCTTCTTTATCTTCACTTTCTTCTGTAACTTCCTCTTTGGGCTCTACAGTGATTGCAACAGAATCTGTATCTGTAGCTATGCCATCTGTAACTTCAAGGTAGGCAGTATACACCCCTTGGCTGTCAAAGCTTATAGATAGCTCTTTGCCAGTATAGGTTTTATCCCCGACAGTCCACTCGTATTCCAAGCTGTCCTCATCTGGGTCCTCTGATCCACCAGCGTTTAAAGTGACAGTCTCTCCACAGAAGCAGTACTGGTCTTCTCCTGCATCAGCTACAGGAGGATTATTCTCTGATTCTTCTCCTGCAGGCACGCAGGAAACAAGGAAAAATGCTAGTATTATTGAAATTATGGGTAGGAGCTTTCTTTTCATTATTATTCCTTTTTTAGTGTTAATAGTATTTGAAAAGTTTCTGCTAATTATAATATAGATTTTAGCAAACATTATTATAGTACTAATAATATGAAATAAGAATAGCTTTTTAATATAACATTATCAGAAGAAGAAATTGGTGATATGGTTAAAAATTTACAAATTAACAATACTATTTAGATTTAAGATAAGCATCTTAGAATAAAATTAAAAAATTATATTAGTAAATCAAGGTCCAATTAAAAAATACTACTATACTGGCCTAACTTAGTGCCATGATTCTTATGTCTATCTGATAAATGATACATTCCAATTTTACTTAAAGTAAATCTCAAACCTATTTTATATATAAAAAATAAAAATTGTCCTAATTCCAAACACCTGTAAAATCATCCAAAAATATGACATTGAAATTAAGATTTTTTACACTGTTGTATAGCTTTTTATCAGCAGTAATGAAAGGGACTTTATATTTATCAGACATAGCAATATAGACACAATCATATATTGAACTTTTTATTCTTTTGGAAATATCATAGGCATATACATATGATTTATAATCCAGCTTTAAAAATATTAATATATTAAAAATTTCCCGGATTATATTTTCTAGTAAGCTTTCGGAAACATTAGTTCTGAACCTAAAAATATTTACCAATTCGTAAATTAAAAGCTCTGGAGATAAAATATGAAAGTTTCTTGAAATAGCTTTCTTATAAAGAATTCCAGCAGTCTCAATACCATCTTCACTTTCAGAATAAAACCATTTAAATATAACAGACGAATCTAAAACAAAGATTTCTTTATTTCTCTCTTGAACGAGAAATTTGCCAACCTTACTAAATTCTTCGCTACTTAACTCTTCTGAGTAGTTCATTGGTTCTTTCCTGCCTTAAACTCCTTATTTCTTCAACAAAATCAACGTCTTTAAATAACCCTTCTTTTTTAATCCGCTCATTTATTTCCATTAATTTTTTTACCGCTTTTTTTCTATTTTCAAAAGCAATGTTTTCATCAATTTTTCCAAAATATAATTTTACCGCATCTGCAAAGAATTCTGAGCGATTCTTATTAACTATCTTTTTATACTTATTTACTTCTTCAAGCAATTCAGGGGGTATCGAGATATTAACTATTGCCATTTCTTTACCTTTTATAAGATTATAAAGCTGGCTTATCATAACATAATTATACAAAATATTACATAAAATTTTATATATATTTTTAATTAAGAAATCAATTATATAAATTTAAAGATAGAAAGATTTAAAATAAGTGTTGATTTAAATATTGTTAACAATTATGGTCTACTGAGGTAGAAAAGATTCTCTATGCACTATCTCTACAGTAGTTAACAGATATAAAAAGTTAGCCGTCCTTCCGATAGTCTATTTATATAGATAAGCCCTTCTTGGAAGGGGCTTTTTATTTTAAATTATTCTTTCTGATTGAAGAAAAAAAATTTATTTATTAATTAAAATGTGGATTTTCAGTATAGTAGCTTTGACAATTCATAAAGCTCCATATCCAGGGGCTTTGTTGCCTTCAAAGCTTCTTCCAGAGAAACCGAGGTAATTTTACCGTTCTCTAAAACTGCCATCTGCCCAAACTTTTCTTCATGAACCAGCTCCACTGCCTTTACCCCCAGCCTGGTGGCAATTATTCTATCAAAACCAGTTGGCTTTCCGCCTCTCTGAAGGTGGCCCAGCACCATTACCCTGGTGCTATAACCGGTTCTCTTCTCAATTTCACCAGCAACAACACTGCCAATGCCGCCAAGCTGCACATGCCCGAAATTATCAAGTTTATCTGAAGCTGTTACCTGCTTTTCTCCTTCAACAGGCTTTGCCCCTTCAGCAACTGCAATAATGGTAAATTCCTTACCATTATCTTTTCTTTTTTCTATAACATTTATTATCTCATCATAGCTGAAAGCCACTTCAGGAATTAAAATAATATCTGCTCCACCAGCAATTCCCCCGTTAAGGGTGAGCCAGCCTGAATCCCTTCCCATGATTTCTACTACCATAATCCTATGGTGTGAGAAAGCCGTGGTATGAAGCTTATCAAGACAATCAGTCACAATTTCCAGAGCCGATTCAGAGCCTATGGAATACTCGGAATGAGCAATATCATTATCTATGGTTTGAGGAATGCCGACACCTTTTATGCCGTACTGGGTTAATTTGGTTATAACCCCGTTGGTATCATCCCCGCCGATGGTTATTAAGGCATCCAATTCAAGTTTTTTTATATTCTCCTTAACTTTTTCCACTCCGTTTTCTATTTTAAAAGGATTGGTCCTGGATGTTCCGGTTATAGTACCGCCTTCCGCCAGTATTCCCGAAACCAATTCCCTGTCCATTTCTACTACGTTTCCTTTAATCAGACCTTCCCATCCGTTTAAAATCCCCACTACTTTATATCCATATTGTGAGGCTTTTAAATAAATAGCCCTGAAGGCTGCATTTATTGCCGGAGAATCCCCTCCACCGGTCAAAACACCTATTCTCTTTATCATTCTTATATCCTCCTTCTGTTATAAAATATTAATTAGTTTTTATTATATAAATTCGGCATCCACATTTTAGGTTACACCAGACATAAAATAATTTTTATTAAAGTTAAGATTATATTGATTTATTTCACAGAATCAACTTATTTTTTTTGTTATAATCTCATTTACCATCCGGGGGTTTGCCCTGCCCTTTGTCCTGGCCATCACTTTCCCGATTAAGAAGCTCATCGCCTTTTTCTTGCCTTCCCTAAACTGCTCCACCGGTCCGGGATTGGCTTTAATAACTTCATCGATAATGGATCCCAGCAGGTTTTCGTCACTTATCTGCTCCAGTCCTCTTCCTTCAATTATGCTCCGGGGAGCCTTCCCGGTGCTGAACATCTCTTCAAACACCGATTTGGCTATCTTGGAGCTGATTTTGCCTTCATCAATTATTTTAAGCATCTCGCAGAGGTTCTCAGGGGATACCCTGCTGTTCTTAATGGTTATTTTTTCCTTATTTAAAAGCGCGCTGAAATCTCCCATTATCCAGTTGGCAATATTTTTGGGATCACTGTAACGCCTGCAGCACTGTTCAAAATAATCAGCCACATCTCTGTCATTGGCCAGAAAACTGCAGTCATATTTGGGCAGGCTGTACTGCTTTTCAAACCTTTTGGCTCTGGCTGAAGGAAGTTCGGGGATTGTATTTTTTATATCCTCTATTATTTTACTTTCCATGTACATAGGTACCAGATCAGGATCAGGAAAATATCTATAATCATGGGCTTCTTCTTTGGAGCGGAGAGTTTTGGTGGTTCCGGTCCGGCTGTCGTAATGCCTGGTCTGCTGGATTACCCTGCCGCCGTCTTCCAGGACTTTAATCTGCCTTTTAACCTCATACTCCAGGCCCTTCTGCAGAAATTTAAAGGAGTTTAAATTTTTAATCTCGGTTTTAGTGCCGATTTTATCCTCTCCCGCCTTCCTTACTGAAACATTGCCATCGCACCTCAGGCTGCCTTCTTCCATGCTGCAGTCACTGACATCCAGAAACAGTATTAAGTTCCTGAGTGCTATCATATATTCCTTAGCCTCATGGGGAGACCTTATGTCCGGTTCGGTAACGACCTCTATAAGCGGGGTCCCTGCACGGTTAAAGTCGACTATGCTGGCTTCGGACTCGCTTATCCTTCCGGTTGTCCCTGTGTGCACCAGCTTACCGGTATCTTCCTCCATATGAACCCTGGTTACCCTCACTCTCCTTGTATAATCTCCCATATCAATATCCAGATAACCTTCCACACCCAGAGGCAGATCATACTGTGAAATCTGATAATTTTTTGGCATATCAGGATAAAAATAATTTTTCCTGTGAAAGATGGAATATTCCCGAATCCTGCAGTTTAATGCCAGGGCAATCTTTACCGCATACTCCACCGCTTTTCTGTTGGTGACCGGAAGCGAACCCGGATGCCCCAGGCACACAGGGCAGGTATTTACATTCTTCTCTTCTCCGAATGAAAGCCTGCACCCACAAAACATCTTGGTATTGGTATAAAGCTCGATATGGGTCTCAAGGCCTATAACTGATTCATACTTGTCTTTCATCTCTCCAGTCCTGGTGTAAAAGTTACTAATTTATAAAAATAATTCTTCATTTAAAACCTATAGCCCTGGCTTGCTTTTAAAGCCTATTGCTTCCTCCAGGCTGTAAGCCACTCTCAGCACATTGTCTTCCCGAAGTATATTTCCTATTACCTGCACCCCTATGGGAAGTCCGCTGCCTGAAAGACCCGCCGGAATTGAAATTGCAGGCAGTCCCGCCAGGTTTACCGGTATGGTACAGATATCGGAAAGGTACATGGTCAACGGGTCCTCTATTCTCTCCCCAATCTTAAATGCAGTGGTGGGCGATGTGGGAGAGATCAGGACATCATATTTTTTAAATGCTTTTTTAAAATCATTTATAATAAGCGTCCTTACTCTTTGCGCTTTTTCGTAATATGCATCGTAATAACCTGCCGACAGGCAGTAAGTCCCTATCATTATCCTTCTCTTGACCTCATTGCCAAATCCTTCCGCCCTGCTCTTCCGGTACATTCTCCTCAATGTTTTTTGTTCCATGTTCCTGTATCCGTATCTTACCCCGTCAAATCTGGACAGGTTTGAGCTGGCTTCAGAAGGGGCAATGATATAATAAACGCTTAGTGCGTGTTCCAGGCTGGGTATTGAGACCTCTTCAACTTTCCCACCCATATCCTCTATCAGTTTAAGGGTTCTTTGGATCGCCTCTTTTACCTCACTATCAATTCCTTCTACCATTAGTTCTCCGGGTACGCCTATTTTCATATTTTTTATATCGGACCTGAGACATTTTTTAAAGTCCGGAACCTCCACGTCAATTGAGGTGGAATCATTTTTATCATGGCCGCAGATTACATTAAGCAGTGCTGCACAGTCTCTAACGTTCCTGGTAAGGGGACCTATCTGATCCAGGGAAGAGGCAAAGGCCACCAGCCCATACCTGGACACCCTCCCGTACGTGGGCTTGAATCCGACAATACCGCAGAGTGATGCAGGCTGCCTTATCGATCCGCCGGTATCGGAACCCAGCGAACATATGGCCTCTCCCGCTGCTACACAGGCAGCAGGTCCCCCGCTAGATCCTCCCGGCACCCTGCCGGTGTCCCATGGATTTTTAACCGACCCGAAATGGGAATTCTCATTGGACGAGCCCATGGCAAATTCATCCATATTGGCCTTTCCCACCAGTATATAATTTTGTTCCGCCAGCTTCTCAATTACAGTGGCGTTATATATGGGAACATAATTCTCTAAAATTTTTGATGCACAGGTGGTGGTAATATTTTCGGTGCACATATTATCTTTTATAGCCAGAGGAATCCCTGTAAAATCGGCCACCTCATGGCCGGCGCTTATAAGCTTGTCAACTTCTCCAGCTTTTTTCAGTGCACCCTTTCTTTCCAGCCTGATATATGAATTCAGCTTCTCCTCCACATTATCAATCCTGGAGTAGACGCTTTTTACGATATCGGTGCAGGATATCTCTCTTTTTGCCAGCTTTTCTTTTAATTGGTGTGCAGCAAGGTAATTAATTTCCAAAATCTCTCCTTGTCAGTCAATCTTTGGCACTTTAAAGCCGTTACTCTGCCTGTCAGGCGCATTTTTCAGCGCGGATTCCTGGGTAACTGATTTTTTTACAACATCTTCCCTGAAGACATTCTTTACATCCAGGACATGTGATGTGGGCGGAATTCCCTCCGTATTTACACTGCTTATATTTGCAATATGATCCAGAATCTTATCCAGCTGAGAAGTAAATTCTTCCGTTTCCTTATCATCAAATTCAAGCTCTGCCAGCTTTGCCACA
>CAZHOY010000058.1:0-7985 GCA_964534695.1 uncultured Actinomycetota bacterium
ATGTTCTAACTTTCTTAAAAAAGTGTTTTAACTTTCTTAAAAAAGAATAAAAACCATAAAAAATAAACTTCAATCTATATTTACGAGAATAGTATTTATATTTTATGAATTTTTCTCCCCCATACTTTTTACTTAAAGCCAGGCATTCTTTGAACATTTCATAAGAATTAGATGTAGTTTTACTTTCCCTATGCAAACGAAACATTGATAATTCTTTATCTATATAGATTATTCTTTTTTTAAGACCTATTCTATTCCAATAATCATAGTCCATACCATATTTTAATTTTTCATCTAAATAACCAATTTCTTTTAATAGCTTAGCCTTAAAAAACATTGAAGGCTGAGGGATATAACTATATATTCTGTATAATAATTTGCTTAAATTGAATTTACCAGGTTTAATTAAATAATTTTCACTTCCCTTTTCATCTATGACGATTGAATTTCCATAAACAGCATCAATACCTTTATTTTCTTCAAAAAAATCTCTGATAATAAAAAAAGTATCATTACACAATAAATCATCTGAATTCAACCAGCAAATGATATCACCGGTTGCCTTTCTAAATCCTTTATTTAAAGCATTAGCCTGACCTTTATCATGTTCAGATACCCAGATAAGATGTGCATATTTTTTCAAAATTGCTATTGTTCCATCTATAGACCCTCCATCAATAATGATATGTTCAAAATTAGGATAATCTTGTATTAAAACAGATTGGATATTCTTCTCAATGTATTTGCATTGATTTAGAGATGGAGTCACTACGCTAAATTTTAACAAAATATAATTTCCTTAGTTATTTATTTTTATATATTTAGTTTTTACTGGATAAATCAATTTTTTACTTTTACACTACGTTAATTAGATTCCAAAAAGTTTAAGATTCTATTGTTTTATAAACTACTATCGACATACCACTCAATAGTCTTTTTAAGCCCAAAATCGAAATCTATTTTAGCTTTAAACCCAAATTCTTTTTCTGCCTTCCTTGTATCCAGACATCTTCTAGGTTGGCCATCAGGTTTAGAAGTATCCCATACAATATTACCTTTATATTCAATTATGTTTTTTATTTTATAAACTAAATTTTTTATTGATATTTCAAAACCTGCTCCTATATTAACAGGCTCTGACTTATTATATTTTTTTGTGGCAAGAATTATTGCTTCAGCACAATCTTCAACATATAAAAATTCTCGTGTAGCTCCTCCAGTTCCCCATACTACTACTTCACTACTACAATTAGTTTTACCTTCATAAAACTTTTTAATTAGTGAAGGAATAACATGTGAAGATTTTGGATCAAAGTTATCTCCTGGACCATATAAGTTAACCGGAAGCAAGAATATTGAATTAAAACCATACTGAGCTCTATAAGCTTGTGATTGTACTAGTAACATCTTTTTAGCAAGCCCATACGGCGCGTTTGTCTCTTCGGGATAACCATTCCACAAATTTTCTTCTTTAAAAGGCACAGGTGTAAACTTTGGATAAGAGCACACTGTCCCAATTGCAACAAACTTTTCTATATTATTTAGCCTTGCTTGTTCCATAAGCTGTACGCCCATTACTAAATTATCATAAAAAAAAGTAGCAGGATTTTTCCTATTTGCTCCTATTCCACCTACAACTGCTGCTAAATGAATAACTATATCAGCTTTTGCATCCTTATACAGTTTCTTAATTGCATTTAATTCTCTTAAATCATAATCTTGCTTTCTTGGAATAAATATGTTGGTACAATTTTCTTCATTTAGTTTCTTTATAACATATTTACCAAGGAATCCAGTCCCACCAGTGATAATTATTTTCTTGTTATTTAAATTAATATCATTCATGGCAAAATCCCTCCATCAGTTTTAGAATAAAACCGATATGCTTTAGAAATAAATAGCTTAGAGCATAAAAACTCACAAATAGTTTTCAAAACCTAATATAAAAATAAATACAGCACAGGTAATTTTATTGTCCATATCAAATTTTCTTTTATTTTAATTTATTAGCCTTATGTTTTATCTAAATTAAATATAAACTCTAAATTTTACAAAACATTAAAAAATTACAGGATTAATACATTAGATTTTATTAATCAAATTCCTATATATAGAAAGTGTCTTATTAGCAGTATTTTTCCATGAGTATTTTTTCGATTGTCTAAATCCTTTCTCAATTAATAATCTCCTTTTTTTGGAATCACTCAATATTTCATTTAATTTACTAATTAATTCATCTTCATCTTCTGGATTAAATAGTAGTGCTGAATCACCAACAATTTCAGGAATTGAACCAGCTTTCGAAGCAATGACGGGACAACCTAAACCCATTGCTTCAATTAATGGTAACCCGAAACCTTCGTATTTGGAAGGATAAATCAAACATACAGCATTATTATATAAAAAAGCTAATAATTCATCTCCCCTTTCTAAAAACTTCACATTTCTTTTCAAATTATACTTTGAAATACTTTTCAATTCCTTTTTAGTAAAAAAATTACCACCAAAACAAATAAGATCAAATTCCTCATAAAATTTTCCGTAATAATAAGATTTTAACAAAAGTGTAAAGTTTTTATATCCTCCTCTTTTCCCAACAAATAATATGAATGGTCTTTCTGACTTGTAAATGTCTTTACTATTATTTATATTATAATCAGCCTTTAAATTAGTACCTAAAAAAACAACATGGACTTTTTTTTCATCTAAATTATAATATTTTAATAAATCTTTTTTAGTATTATTAGAAATACATATGATTTCATCTGCCATTTCTATAGTTTTTCTTTTTATGGCTAAATCGTGAGAAATATTAAGAAAATATTCAGGTAAGTTTTCATGAATCATGTCAAATACTGTAACTACAATTTTGTTTTTAGGATAAGGTTTTGTTAAATTATTACTATAATACGTTGGGTGATATATAACATCACTGTTTTTAAAAGTATTTTTACTCTTATACAAATTAAAAAAGAAGTGATTAAAAATATTAAAAATGCGATCGGTTTTCTTAATATCAGGACATTTGCATCCCCAATAACTAGCTAAACTATCTCTTAATCTATTTATATCATATCTACTTTTATTTAATCCTTGAAATAAAAATAATTTAGTTTCTTCATTATTCAAATCTAATATTTCTTTAATTAACTCATAAAAATATCTTGAAATTCCACCATATTTTTGTAATAAAAAAATTTGATAGTCATATAATATTTTCATTTTCTTCCTTATAAAGAATATCAAACTGAATACTAAGTACTCTATATACTCTAATCTACCAATCCTGCTTATATCCTCAATTTACTTGCTTTGAAAACTCTATACAATAAAACTTTTGTGTAAATAATTTCTTAATTCTACGACGGCTTCTAAAAGCTTTGAATTTTAAAGTTTGATAACCTGTTTTAAATTCAAATATCTTTTTTATGCTACTTTGTTTTTTTAAACATCTATCTGTTAAACCTGCTAATTTTAAAAGCGACTCTACTTTATTATTAACACCATTATTCGCCAACAAAACAAATTGCTTTTCCTTTTTAATATAAAAAACTTTATATAAGAAAAAATTTCATTATGGTACCAAGAAATACCACCACATGACTGAAGTTGATAAATAAGATCATCAATTATAAATTTCACCATTCACCCAACGTGGCCAATAAAAACTCGCCTGACTCATTTACTCGTGCCTCTACACGCGTCTTAATAAACTTATAATCAAGTGGATGGTTAAACACGTCTATTAGCGATGCCGAATCATTAACAAACCGATCCTTAATACCAAGCTCATCAAATAATCCTCCAACCTTATTTTCCCTGTACGGCGTACTATACATACAAAACTCTTTACTGTTCTGTATGGAAAAAAGTGCACCATGATACATTGTAGTTATAACACGATCACAAATTGCGAAATATCCAAGCCACTCAAATGGACCAAGTGTCTCTAAAGATTTATCGCACCATTTACAAGGATAACTAACAGCTATGGTTTTTTTACCTATAAAACGTACGTATTCTTTTATATGACAAATCATTTCATCTGAAAAAAACCCATATATAAGAACGAAATCGCGCTCCTTGGGTATTATCGCCCGCTTTGACAACTCAACAAGAAATGTTGGATCCAAAACCTTGATGGCATCCTCAATGCCTATCTGCGACATAATAGACACCGAGTTTTCATCCCTAACAGAAATCCTTTCAACTCTTCTTAACGCATTCTGCAATTCAACCGGAATAGTATCTGTACTTTTAACGCTACCACAGCTTGCTGCATAAGAAATTATTTTTTTTGCCTTAATGCCTTCAGAAAAGTACACAGGATCATATCCTATAAGAGAAGAATTACAATTCCATACCTCGTCACTTCCGATAACAACCCTATCAAAAGCTTCCTGTGCAAGCGTTTTGCGAGAAAAAAATCTTTTCGTAAAACCAAGTTCTCTGTGGGCATTCTTAAATTTAAAAATCTTAATAAGATTCTTTATAACAGTAACAGGCGATGATCTTAAAAAATTTAAAAAACATTTATATTCTCGGAATGTAAAGCCAGGGCTTTTATAATTTATAACTTCCGATTTATATCCATGCGTCTGCAAAAATTTGCGTAATGCATACACTTGGAAAAAAGCTCCATAGTTTATGCCATCATGGAATGTTAAAATACTGACCTTCACTATTTCTCCTATTAAACAACTTTTTTCTTAATATAAATAAAATCTTTATTATAAACAGAGCTGGATATCTACACCGTACATGAAATAATGCTTTTTTTAAATATGTCACTACGTTTTTATCATTTCTATATCGAGCATATACCTCTCTACTGACTTTACGCATACCATCACGCATTTGCATATACTGATTAGCAAAGAAATTATTTCGTTTCCTTGCCGCGATACGTTTATGGATAAAATGATCTTTTACGCCTTTGCGCTGTAAAAGAAACAACCTATGAGCTAAATCATGCCTCTTTAATAACACAACACCCTTTTGACGCTCAACAACAGCAGCGAGTTCAGCCTCACATAATTCAATTTCTCCCGCCTCAACACCTGCATTTAAAACTTTATAAAATTTATCATCTCTAACAACAACAAAATTTGCACCTCCTACGCCATAACAATACGGTTGGGCTATTGCGTCGCCAAAAGTTATATCCGCCGTTTCCGCCATAATATCGTCACAAAAATTACATGCCTTCAGCTTAAAACAATCCTGCCCCCACAACTTACTCATTCCTTCTGACTGGTAAATATGCCCCTTAACACGCACTTCGCCATGTTCCGGTTCACATTCAAACTCAAAACGATGATCAAGATTATGTCTTCTTATATCCTTAATTCTAAAAGATGCTTTTTTTAAATTTGCGGGGTTGCCTCCTGCCAATGCACAAATATATTCGGCAAAAGATCTACTCTTCTGCTGGCCGCACGTTAACCCTATAAGAACAAATATACGCTCGTCTAATAATGGGTTTTGTTTTATGGCGAGCCGAATACCTTTTATAACACACGGCAATCCTATAAAAGCATACCGCGCATTAGTCCGTAAAATTTCCTTTAAGCACGATGAAAACTCTACGGGATAATATGCCGATCTTGACGATAACTTTAATTCATCACGGTTGTGTGCAATATAGGTTGTAAAAAGTTTATCCGGGTCTTCATTCCCACGCACACAGCATACCGCATCTATTTTTTTTTGCTCGAACAGCTTTTCAAGAAACCACGTTGTTAATCCGCCGCTTGACGCCTGCGCACGATGTTTATGAGAATATCCAGCAAATAAACCGCAATAAAATCCTACAACAGAATTATATTTAACATTATTTCGGCGTTTGAAAACAGTTTCTGCCAATGTTGTTTCCGTTTCCTGATTATTAATAAATGGACAGGTATCCAAACATACACCACAATCCGTACATGAGCCAGAACGTTCTACGGGAATATACTCCCCATATTCATTCCATTTCATACTAAGCACATTGGCAGGACAAATACCCGCACACACCCCACATCCGGAACATACTCCAGTCTTATCTATTAACCCACATACATTATTTACTGCATCGTTTCTTTCCATTTTTACTTAACAACATCTATTAGTGCGACTGCCCGTGCAGCAGCCGCTATGTCGGAATCAAAGGTTTTTTTGACATGAATATTATAATACTCTAAATCAGCACATTGCTTCTCTGTGCTGACATTCCATCCTTCTTGTGAATATTTATAGAAAGTAACTGATACTTTCTTGCAATCTGAAAACAAATTAAGCATATCTTTTAAGAGTGCACTATCATATTGCTCTGCATAAGGAGCCCCCTGACATTCGATAAACTGGTGTTTACCAAAAACAACTGAAATTAAGAACCGTCCGTCAGGTTTTAATACACGTAACAATTCTCTTACTGCCTGATCAGCCTCCAAACCAATCTCTTCACTTTCAGATTTGTTGGTATAAATTCTATTATCCATACCAATATGACCTAATGTTGAAATAGAAACAATTTCATCAAACCATTCATCTCTAAATGGTAAATCTCTGAGATCACCATATTGATACGAAATTCCTTTGTACCAAAACGCCTGATGCTCTGGCGCTAATGTAAAGATTGTCAAATTTTTTGAAGAAACTTTAGGATGTTCGACAATCTCTCTAAAATTAAAAACAGAACCTGCATCAAGTAATTTTCCATGGCCTCCATTTAAACGCGTTAATGTCCAGGGATACTCAACAACACGCTCATCATAAGCATGGCCATACCCTTGAGGCAATGTACTTGAAGATAAAAATTTTTTACAAATATTGCTATTTCTTAACTGTTCCTTGATAAATGCAAATTTACTTGCATTATACCCTCGAGACCACGGCCTGCGTCCTGTTAGAACATACACACTATGATCAACCATTCGTTTCACTTTACGCAATTTTTCTATCACTACCATAAATTTACTTTAGATAAATTTTCTATATTATTAAATCTTAAAAAATCATTCAATAAAGCCTCTTTTAACATTTATTGTTCTCTATAAAATTTATACATCATTTTCATTTATTATAGGTATTGTTCTTTTTCCTACTACTGTAAATAAAGACCGCTCTTTTCCATACAGTTTTTGTTTATGAAAAGTAACCTTTGTCTTTTCAAAACCAAGAATTCCAAGAAAAGATACAATTATTTCTGGAGATAATGCCCACCATACATCTTTATGTTCAAGGGTTCTAAAATTTGGTAAAAGACTCATATAAGGTACTTTATAATTATTTGTATTTTTATAGTTCCTTGACATAAAATTTCTTACTAAAGAAATGCACTCCTTCACCCTACTCGAATGAGAAAAAACAAGTTTTTTACTTTGGTCCAATTCTGTTACAATAACAGTTTCTTTAACTAATCTAGTTGCACTCTGAAGAGCCAAAAAGGGATCCCTTAGATGTAAGAGAATAGCACAAAAAGTTCCAATATCAACTACACCTATTTCCCTGGGTACTTTATAAACAGATCCATAAACAGCTTTAGCTTTTGAATTATAAGCATCATGGGCATACCACCAGGCATTTTTCATTTTTGTGGTATATTTTTTAAACTCATTTATTTTGTTTTGATAATTATATTGCGCAAAAGGGACTACGTCCCACTCAGTGTCATCTCCAATATCATATGAAATAACTTCCGCTCCTCTCTTTTCAATTACGAAAGATAAAAAGCCGCTTGCAGGTCCCAATTCCAAAACCCTTTTACCATTAAAATCCACCTCTCCTAAATAAGCATCAACATTATCTCTAATATCCCATTTCCCCTCTATAATTCCATGCCCTGGAATTTCCATTTCATGATAAAATGCACAGTCGTTAATATCAGTTATTTTTCTTGGTTGAACATAAATATTTTTCATTATAAAACTCCTTTTCTACTTAATATAATCCTATCCAATCATAATTTAACATATGTCTATATTTATTTCTTACCTGAATTT
>CAZHOY010000059.1:0-7957 GCA_964534695.1 uncultured Actinomycetota bacterium
AAGAAAGTTTCAGTCCATACTGGAAAGGTTTGTACTTGCAAAGGCAGCAATAGGCTCTTATCAGATAGAGCAGGAATTACTGCTTCCTACGAAGAAGGTTTCTATTACCACAAGCCAAAAAAATATTATGAGTGTTTATGTGCCAGTTTATTCCAAAGAGATTACCGGTGGAATAATTCCCTATGGTTATATCAATACCTCAGGAGAGATGGATATTGCCCTTAATGATTTTGATAAATTCATTGAAAACCTGATTGATTTAGCTGAAAAAGAGAAAGCTGTACAGCTTATGGCCAGAGAGATTGAAGAAACCAGAAGAAGGGTTAACGCTCTGGAGCATAAATTGATTCCCGAATTGGATGAGACCATAAAAATTATAACTATGAAACTGGATGAGAATGAGCGTTCAGCCACAGTGAGGCTGATAAGGGTAAAAGATATTGTGAGAAGCCACTGATTGCCTACCCTGTGGTGTAAACTGGAAAATCCCGGACGAGGTTCTTAGCTTCTTTTTTAATCTGTTTAAGTTTTGTTTTATTCTTCCAGTTTTTGAGAGCTGATGAAATAAATTCACCAATTTTATACATTTCATCAACACCCATTCCCTGGGTTGTAACTGCTGGGGTGCCGATTCTTATGCCGCTGGTTACCAGGGGCGACTGTTTATCGAAAGGAATTACATTTCTATTGACTGTTATCCCTGCCGAGGTTAATATTCCCACAGCATCAAAACCGGTTAATCCCTTATCGGTTAAATCTATCAGGAACAGGTGATTATCCGTTCCGCCCGATACAATTCTAAAACCCTCATTTTTTATATATTCGCACAGGGCTTTTGAATTTTCGATGATACGTCTGCTGTAATCCTTAAATGAATCTTTTAAGGCTTCTCTGAAAGCTACTGCTTTGGCGGCAATGATATGCATAAGCGGCCCGCCCTGTACACCGGGAAAGACCGATTTATTTATAAGCTCGGCATATTTTTTATCTGCAATAATCAGACCGCCCCTCGGCCCTCTTATAGTCTTATGGGTGGTGGCGGTGGTAAAATCTGCAACATTTACGGAATTGGGGTGATAACCGCTTACCATCAGTCCTGCAATATGAGCTGTATCGGCCATAAGGTAAGCACCCACTTCATCAGCTATTTCTCTAAATTTCTTAAAATCAATTAATCTGGGGTAAGAACTGGCTCCGGCAATAATGAGTTTGGGCCTTATGGTTTTTGCCAGCTTCCCGATATTTTCAAAATTCAATCTTTCCGTTTCCGGATCAACAGTGTAATTATGTATTTCATAGTATCTGCCGCTGAGATTTTGCTTATGACCGTGGGACAGGTGGCCTCCATCTTTGAGGTTCATACTCAGTATCTTATCCCCGCATTCTAAAATGCCCAAGAAAACTGCCAGATTTGCGCTTACGCCGCTATGGGGCTGAACATTGCTGTAATTTGAACCAAATAATTTATTGGCTCTGTTTACGGCAAGCTCCTCGATTTCATCAATGTGTTCACAGCCTGCATAATATCTGAATCCGGGATAACCCTCGGCATATTTATTGGTGAGTATTGAACCCATAGTTCTTATAACTTCCTGTGAAGTAAAATTTTCGGAAGCTATCAGGATCAGATTATTCTTTTGCCGCTCCAGTTCTTTTTTTATTATCTCTTTTACCTCCACATCAATATCCGCACTCAGGGTATGGTTCTGGTGTTTTTTTAATTCAGTCATTGCAGGTTTGGTTCCTTTCTTCAATATCAATTATTTCATCGACCCTTCTTCTGTGGCGTTCCTGACTGCTTACAGGGGTGTTTATAAAAGTTTTTGTTATTTTGATGCATTCATCCAGCGATAGTAATCTTTCTCCCAGACATAATACATTTGCATAGTTATGATCACGGGCCAGCCTGGCAGTTTTCACATTCCAGCATGCGGCAGCTCTTATGCCTTTTATCTTATTGGCTACAATATCCATCCCGATCCCGCTTCCACATAACAGTATTCCGATATCGGCTTCCCCGCAGGCTACGATTCTGGCTCCCTTTTCTCCGAAATCAGGATAATCCACACTCTGACTGCTGTTGGTTCCTATGTTCTGTACCGTATGTCCCATTGAATTTAAAAGTTCAATTAGATGGGATTTGTAATTAAATCCGGCATGATCCGAACCTATGACTATTTTCATAAAATCTATTTTTTTTATAAATTATTAAAGTATTCTTAACCTTAAATCCAAAACTCTTTTGTATTATATGTCAATTAACGCTGCAATCAAAGAGCAATTCAGTTTTTTAAAAGGTTAAATCTTACTTTAAAATGGAAAACAATTTACAGTAAATTTTTTATTGCTGTCCGTAAATATTTAAAACATGTTTAAAATCTACTGCACCTTTTCTTATTAAAACAGGGACCTCACCTATTACATCAACAATGGTTGACTCAACCCCGGCCAGGGAAAACCGGCATTCTACCACCACATCCACCTGTTTTTTAAGTAAGGTGGGTATACCTTCTATTTTTTTGGGATAGCCCTTTATTCCGGAAATGGTAGCGCTGGTGGATATAATGGGACCGCAGATATCTATTATGTCTCTTAGAAACTTAAGCTCTGCCATCCTTATGGCGATTGTGTGCTTACTCCCGCTAGCAGATTCTTTCAGGGTTTCCCTTTTTTTAAAAATCAGGGTGAGAGGTTCCGGATTTTCGGTATTCCAGAACCTTTTAATTATGTTTTTTGCAGTAGGATTTATATCTGAAGCAAAGCTTTTTAAATCATTAAGTTTTGAAATGAGTATTATGAAGGGCCGTATTTTATTTATATTTTTTATTTTATATATTCGTTCAATTGAATCTCTGCGGTCATATCTGCAGCTCAGGCCGTATATGGTACCGGTAGGCAGAATTGCTATCCTGCCGTTTGCTATGGATTTAGCGATTTTGCATATAGCGGCCTTATCAACTTTATCCGCCTTATTAATTTTTATGGTATACATAGGTAAATAAAATGTGATTGTTTTTAGTATATAATATTTCCTTTACAAATAAAATCTATATGAGCTCTATGGTTCTGCTTCTGGAAAAAGCACTTGGCATTTTAGCAAATAAGATTTAGTATATTTTAAAAGAGTTTACTACTGAGAATTTATATAGAAGTGCATTTTTATAATCCGGTGAAACAATTAAAAAGAGGATGGTAATTACACGACCGACATGGGATGAATATTTTGCATCAATTACCAGGCAGGTAGCAACAAGATCTACATGCCTTAGAAGAAAAGTTGGAGCCATAATTGTAAAGGATAAGAGAATTCTTACGACCGGCTACAATGGTGCTCCAATGGGGGTAAAAAATTGCCTTGATATAGGGACATGCCTTAGAGAAGAACTGGGGGTTCCTTCAGGTGAAAGACATGAAATCTGCCGTGGCCTGCATGCTGAACAAAATGCCATTATTCAATCTGCCTATCATGGGGTTCAAATAAAAGATGCCGTAATTTACTCCACTAATCAACCCTGTATCATGTGCGCCAAAATGATAATAAACTGCGGAATCAGAAGAATATATTATTTTGAAGAATATCCCGACCCTCTTGCCATTGAACTGCTGGATGAAGCAGGAGTGGAGTTAATAAGACTGGATTTTTAGCAAAATATTTTCGTTGCCGAGTTTACCTTAAGAATTGTTGAGAGTTTGGCTTCTTTAAAACATCTTAGTAAATAGAACATCAGTAAGATCCTTAAAAGCGGAACAGCTTTTGTTTTTTTAATTCACCTTTATTTGTTATAATAACTTTTACTTTTTTATTAGGAAAATTATATTTTTGTTTTTATGGAAAAATTTATTATAAATGGCGGTAAAATTCTGTCCGGAAAAGTTAGAATAAGCGGGGCCAAGAATTCCGCATTGAAATTAATAGCAGCATCAATACTATCTGATAGTAAGATTACCTTAAGAAATGTCCCGGGAATTGAAGATGTTAATATTATGATAGAGGTGCTCAAAACACTTGGAGCCGGGGTAAATGTAGATCCTGAAAATAAAATTATTGAAATTAATCCGGGAAATATTAACAACTATGAAGCACCCTATGAGCTTGTGAGAAAGATGAGAGCTTCCATACTGGTTGCGGGACCGCTCCTCAGTAAATTTGGCAGTGTCAAAGTTGCCATTCCCGGCGGGGATAATATTGGCTCCAGACAAATAGATCTTCACCTAAAAGGATTTGAAGATATGGGAGCAAAATATTCCATAAAGCACGGGTATATTAATTGCCGGATTAACAGTAATAAGACCGGAGCAAAACTTCACGGTACTATGATAAACCTGGATTTTCCTTCCAGAGGGGCTACTGAAAATATAATGATGGCAGGATGTCTCGCTGATGGCCAAACGGTTATAAATAATGTAGCCAGGGAGCCTGAAATAGTAGAACTTGCTAATTTTTTAAACTCTATGGGAGCGGACATACAGGGGGCAGGTACCGATTGTATTGTTATAAACGGAGTTAGGAATCTTGGGGGTACGGATTATGAGATTATACCTGACAGTATTGAAGCAGGTACTTTTATCACCGCAGCAGCTCTGTGCGGCAGCGGGGTGGAAATAGAAAATGCCAGGAGGAAAAATCTGGAGACATTTTATTTTAAGTTAAAAGAAATAGGGGTAAATATTTCTATAGTTGATGAAAACAACATGAAAGTAGACTCACCCCAAAAAGAATATAAACCAATCAATGCTAGCACCCTCCCTTATCCCGGTTTTCCTACGGACCTTCAGCCTATAATAACAGTTCTTCTTTCCACTGTTCCCGGAGTGTCCATAGTAACTGAAAACGTATTTGAGAACAGATTTATGTATGTAGATGAATTAAACAGGATGGGAGCCAATATAAAAATTGATGGTCATCATGCTGTAATCAAAGGAGTTGATAAATTATCAGGAGCCCCGGTAAGGTCGTTTGATCTTCGTGCCGGAGCAGCTATGGTACTGGCGGGACTTACCGCGGAAGGGTTTACGGAGGTTAGTGATATATATCATATCCAGAGAGGATATGAAGGTTTTGAAAAAAAGCTGCGCAATCTCGGAGCGGATATCAAAAAAGTGAGTTGATGTACCGGCAGCGGATATTATATCAAAACCGATCCGTTATGTAGTTAGATATTAAAATCAGAACAGATGAAAAAAAATAAAAATAAAGCAGAGAAAAAAAATAAAAAAACTGGTAAAAAAAGAGGATTTAATAAATTACCTTTATATTTAAGAGTTATAATAATAGTCGTATCTTCTGTAATTTTTATCGGATGTATAACTACGGGCGGCTTTTTTCTTTATGTTAATTCGATAAATAAAACCATAAATTCAATTACAACATCAGAGGTCGAAAATATTCTTATTCCTATTGAATCTCCCCAGGAACCGGTTACCATACTTATACTGGGCCGGGATACCAGGGATACCGAAAATGATACGGGAAGAGCTGACATTATAATGCTGCTTTATTTAAATCCTGAAAAGAATACCGGTAGCCTCCTTTCCATTCCCAGAGATACTCTGGTGGAAATACCTGATCACGGAGAGGATAAAATAAATGCTGCTTATGCATATGGCGGAGAAGAGCTTATGATAAAAACAATCAATTCTTTCCTGGAGGCAGAAATAAACCATTATGTGACCCTGGATTTTGAAGGATTTGTGAGATTAATAGATGCTCTTGGCGGTGTGGATATTACTATCGACAGGCCCCTGGTCGATCCCAAGAGCGGGTCCAATTTTTCTACCGGCAACCACCATCTTACAGGGGAGCAGGCATTATCATATACCAGAAGCAGGTCTACGGAACTGGGAGATATTGGCAGGATTCAACGGCAGCAGCAGTTATTCAAAGAGCTTTTGAAACAGAAGTTAAGTATAAAATATTTATCCAGTGTCCCTTATTATTTTAATATTTTAGCAGAGAATACAAGAACGGATCTGAACATTTTAACTATTTTAAGTTATTCAAAAGCAGCTCTATCCTTTAGTTCAGAAAATTTTGAAACGGCCATCATACCTTCTCATTCAGACTGGATAGAAGATGAAACTATCAGTGTTCAGATTCCGGATATTGATGAAGCAAGGGCTATGTGGGAGCGTATAGCAAGCGGCCAGCCGGCAAGCTGGTACAATGCGGAATATGCGGAAGTTGATGAAATATCAGATTCGATGACCATTGATACTGAGTACAGGTTTAAAGTTAGGGTAAAGAATACCGGAGCTTTAACCTGGAACAAGAATGGAGATAATCCGGTTTATCTTGGTTATCACTGGATTGATTTTAACAGCAAAGAAACGGTAGTTTTTGATGGTAAAAGAAGTATTATCGCAGAAGATGGAATTGATATAGGAGATGAAGTAGTATTTGACCTGAATGTCTTATCTCCGCCTGAACCCGGTGAATATATTCTACAGGTAGATTTGGTACATGAAGGTGTAACCTGGTTTTCTTTCCAGGGGGTGCCGGTTCTGGAAAAATTCATAACCGTAGATCTATCTTATACCGCTCAGTATGATGATGGAGGCACTACTCCTAATTATGTTGAACCCGGCCAGGAGTTTGAAACGCAGATTACGGTGAGAAACAATGGCTTTCTGTTATGGAAGTATAAAGGCAATGGATATAAGATGCGTCTGGGAACGCACTGGTTAAACAGGGATACAGGCGAGCTGGTTATCTGGGATGGAGACAGGGGGCTGCTTTTGGAAGATGTTTCTCATAATGAGGAAATAGTTATAGATATTAATATTAAGGCGCCAGACTTACCCGGCAGATATATATTACAATATGATATGGTACACGAAGGAGTTACCTGGTTTTCCGAAAAAGGAGTAATACCCCTGGAAGTAAATATAGATGTTGGAAAGGTTGTAGATAAAAGTATAACCACGCGGACGCATATTGTAGTTTCCAACGGCAATGGAATGGCAGGCTCTGCGGGAGATATAAGAGATTACCTAAAAAGCTATGGATTTAAGATATTAGGGCTTTCCAATGCTGATAGTTATAATTATGAAAAAACTGTAATATACTATAGTAAAGATAATAAAGACAAGGCAGACCAGTTAGCCATAGTTTTCTCAAGCTATGAGATGGAAGAGCTGCCGTCAGGTACTTTTGAAAAAACATATGGAAAAGATGCGGATATAGTTATAATAGTAGGTAAAGATTATCTGGAAAATCTGGAGTAAGCCATAGCCGCTAAGACTTAAAATGAACTCATTAAAAGTTAAGAATAATATAATACAGATACTATTTGATATAATTATATTCTTTTCATCATTTACCATTTCTTTCTATTTAAGGGGGCAGCTGGAAATAAGGGGCCTGGAAGGCCTTCCTCCACAATATGCCGCTTATTTTATAGAATACATTCTGATAATAATTGGAGTTAAGCTTTTAAGTTTCATTTTATTTGGCGTATACAGGAAAATATGGAAATATGCCAGCTTAAGGGATTTTCTGACCATAGTGGAATCGCTGGCTTTGAGCTCTGCAGTTATGGTGTTCGTTTTTTATATAATTGAGGCGCCATATTTCCCCAAGAGTATACTTATAATAGATTTTCTTCTTACCCTGATTCTTATTGTAGGTTCGAGGTTCTCAATCAGAATGTTTAATGAGATGAAATTTGGCAGTATGTATTCCCGTAAAAAAAGAACATTAATTGTCGGTGCAGGTGATGCAGGCGAAGTGATAGTAAGGGAGATGATAAGGCAGAGGGATAGTGAATATATTCCCGTAGGATTTTTAGATGATGATAAGGTAAAAATCGGGAGACAGATTCACGGAATAAAAGTTTTCGGGAAAACCGATGAGATTAAAAAATTCATTAAAAAACTGGCCGTTGATGAAATTATAATAGCCATACCCTCAGCCAGTGGAGCGGTCAAGAAAGATATTGCTTTTAAAGCCAAAGAAGAA
>CAZHOY010000060.1:0-7865 GCA_964534695.1 uncultured Actinomycetota bacterium
GCTTCTATCATATACATATTTGTCAGTATGGTGGATTTAACAACAACTCCTCTTGGTGGTGCATTTGAGGGCCAGCTCATAAATGATTCCGCAGAAATACCGGAAAGATTACCCGGTGAAAAATCAATGCGATAATCATCACCACTATAAAAGGATGTTGCCATATCCTCTTCGAGTTCTATATCAAGTGCAATGGTTATACTGTCACCTTTATTTAATTGGTTACCAGTATAATTCTGGCTGAATACATCATCAGTAACATGCATTGCAAAATAGAAATTATCATCATCCCAGCAGGAGTAAAATATACCGGATATATCAGTATGCGAGGTGTAATTTTCTTTTTTAATAGTAGGCTCAAAGGAAGAAAAACTCTCAAATTTATCCCATTCCTGAATACTTCCGTCTATGACCGGTGGGGTATAACACTTGTAAGAGAAAAGTGGAATCCCTGTAGGTATGGTATTATTGGTTCTGAAAACAGCCTGACTTAAGACCTGGTTTTTCTTTTCTTTAACATCCATACTTATTATAGTTTCTTCATTGGGTTCAATCTCGTACTGTACGGTGAAATTAACTGCAGTAGAGGTTGCGATTACACTACCGGTATCATCTATAAGCTGGGCTGTGAGTTCATATTCTCCGGAACTACCCGGATTCCAGTTATATTCATAAGGAGGAGAAGTAAATGACTTTATTTCCTCATCATTTACCAGCAGTTTAATGATATAGCCTGTATTTTCCGCTTCCTTTGCTCTTACTTCCACCGGAACGGTTTCGTTCTGATTGATGAAATCAAAGGGTTCGCCATTGGTTGGTGAGGCTATAAACAGGGTGTATTCGGATTCGCTTTCAGTCTCTCCCTGAGCATGAGAAAAGAAATTCAGGGGAAGGCAGCTTCTTACCGAGAAAAATATAATTACAGCCATTATGGCTATTACCCCAAATAGTATATAAGGAGCCTTATCCAGTATAAATGTACGTCTCTTTTTCATTCTTTCTGCTTGTTCCTTTCTTCTGTTAATTTCTGGACCAGGTGGGAAGGTAGTTCTTCATAATTTGAGAATTTCTGGACAAACCGTCCTCTGCCCTGGGTAAGAGATGTCAGGTCAATGGTATAGTTGAAAGTTTCGGATTGGGGTACCGAAGCTTTTATAAGCTGTTTTTTATTTTCAATGGCAGTCATTGAAATAATTTTTCCTCTTTTTGCATTTATATCTCCTATTATATCTCCCATATATTTTTCGGGTACTGTTATTTCCAGTTCCATAATGGGTTCGAGGATAACTGGGGAGGCATCCTGCATCCCTTTTTTAAATGCCATTGACGCCGCTATTTTAAATGCCATTTCCGATGAGTCCACAGTATGGAATGACCCGTCATATAAGTTTACACTTACATCTACCACCGGATACTCTGCAAGGGCACCCTTAAGAAGAGCTTCCCTTATACCTTTTTCTACGCCTGGTATGTAGCCTCTGGGGATTGCTCCACCGAATATGCTGTTCTTGAATTCAAAACCTCCCCCGCTTTCCAGGGGCTTTATTTCAATAAAAACATGTCCATATTGGCCCCTTCCGCCGGATTGTTTCTTGTATTTGTATTCGGATTTTGCATCTTTTCTTATAGTTTCCTTATAGGCAACGTCAGGTGTTATCATATCCACATCCACGTCAAATTTTTCCTTTAGCTTTTCTTTCGTAATGGAAAGATGCAGTTCTCCCAGCCCCCATACTATATTCTGGTGCACTTCCAGATTCAGCTCCTGTTTCATGGTGGGATCTTCCTGGATTAACCTGGACAGTCCGTTACTTATTTTTTCTTCATCACCTTTGGTTTTGGGCGACACTGCCTTGGGCAGGGTGGGTGAAATATATTTGATTTCGGGTATTTTTAAGGGCTGGTCCTGGGTTGAAATGGTATCATCATTGGAAATATCCATAATTTTGGATACGGCTGCGATATCCCCGCAGGAAGCTTCAATGATATCATTCTGGTTTTTACCCTGAAGCGAAAATAGATTTGAAAATTTATATGCCTTTTTTAAACCGGACAGGTAATAACTACCACTTACTTTAATGGTTCCGGAAAAGACTCTAAAAATAGATAGTTTTCCTATATAAGGATCTGCCATGGTCTTAAAAACATAAGCCAGAACAGGGCCATCCGGTGAAGGTTTTATCTCTATTTCAGAATCTTTATCAATTTCTTTGGCCTTAACCGGCGGTATATCCAGGGCAGAGGGGAGAAGGCTGTTTATATAATCCATAAGTATATCCACTCCGAAGTTCTTTTCCGATGATACTGCAAATACGGGGATAACCTGCCTGGCCACAACTGCCTTTTTAAAAACATCATTAATGGTGCTGTCATCGATTTTTTCGCCTTCCAGGTATTTATTAAGCAGCGCATCATCGGTTTCCACGATGGATTCGACCAGTTCATTGTGATGTTTTTCAATCTGATCCTTGATGTTATCATCCATGGAGGCTTTACTTCCTGTAAAATTTTTGTCCTTATATTCATATGCCTGGTTTTGAAGTATATCGGTGATTTTAGAAAATTTTTCACCGCTGACTATAGGTACAGTTATGGGTATCAGATTCAGGCCGTATTTGCTTTTTATGCTGTTTACAATTTTAAAATAATCTATATTTTCAAGGTCCAGTTTATTAAGTACACAGAAAACAGGTTTGGGATTTTTGGTCAGCAGTTCTATAACCATTTCAGCGGGAGCCTGAATTCCTGATTTTGCGTCTATAACCAGAAGTACGCTGTCAACTACCTTAATTGTAGACTGGGTCTGGCCTATGAAATCCATATATCCGGGTGAGTCTATTAAGTTTATATTAAAGTTTTTCCATTTGTAATTAAGTATGCTTGAACTAATGCTGAAACCTTTTTTAATCTCAAGAGGGCTGAAGTCGGAAACTGTGTTTTTTGTTTTTATGGTCCCCAGCCTATCGGTAGTTTTGGAGTTATATAAAAAACATTCTGCAAGTGTGGTTTTACCGGCTCCGTTTCCTGATAAAAGTCCTATTACTTTATTGTTAGAACAACTTTTACTGTTCATTAACATCCTCCCCGAAAGTATTAGATTTTATTTGATCACAACTATGAGCTATTAAGGCAATAGAAGAAATATACCATAAAAAAAATTCTGTGTAAAAACAATATTGAGGGCTCTGGCAGCCGAAAAATCAGCCGTAATTAGAATTATTATTTTTGCAATTATTTATATGATATAATCTAAAGTTGTTTGTTTTTTATTGAATAAAATGTAAAATATCACGTTTTGGCAGCGGGAAATTAATGTTTAAAAAGATTAGGAGGTTATTATGTTAACAGGTGTAATTGTTCTACTGATAGTAATCGGAGCGGCGGTAGCAATACTGCTGCTGATGGCTATCGGTATTTATAATTCAATGGTGTCTTTAAGGAACAAGGTGGACAATTCATGGCACCAGATAGATGTACAGCTGAGAAAAAGATATGATCTGATACCGAATCTGGTAGAGACGGTTAAAGGTTATGCAAAACATGAGAGGGAAACATTGCAGAGTGTTATTAACGCCAGAAAACTGGGTATTGACGCCAAGACGGTAAAAGAACAGGCGGAAGCTGAAAATATGATAACCGGTACCTTAAAATCATTATTTGCAGTTTCGGAAAGATACCCTGACCTGAAAGCGGATCAGCATTTTTCAAAGCTGATGGAGCAGCTTAACGGACTTGAAAGCAATATTGCTTTTGCAAGACAGTTTTACAACGATATGGTTATGAAACTCAATACCAGGATACAGACATTTCCCGGAAATATATTTGCAAGAATGTTTAATTTCACTGCAAAGGATTATTTTAAAATAGAAGAAGTTTCAGCAAGGGAACCGGTTAAGGTTAAATTTTAACCATATAAATTCTTAAAAAAAGGGTGTCTGGAAACAATGTATGAAAATATTGCCAGAAACAGGGCAAAAACGGCGTTAATAATAACCGGATTTATCGTATTTATAACTATAATAGGGTTTGCAGTAGGTTATTATATCGACTGGCGCTACGGCGTAAATAATGCATATTCCATACTGATTATGGTGCTTGCCTTAATTCTGGCCATTATTATGAGTTTTACCAGTTATTATTATAGTGATAGAATTGTTTTAAGCCTTACCAGAGCAATGCCCCTGTCCAGGGAGCAGGATCCCAGGGTTTATTACATGGTAGAGGGACTGTCCATAGCTGCGGGGATACCCATGCCTAAGATATACGTAATAAAAGACGAGGGTATGAATGCATTCGCAACGGGAAGAAATCCCCAGAAAGGGGTGGTAGTGTTCACGCAGGGACTGCTTGGTAAACTTAATGATGAAGAACTTAAAGGAGTTATTGCACATGAACTGTCTCATATAAAGAATTACGATATACTCCTGGGAACGATAGTGGTGGTTATGGTGGGAATGATTTCCATAATAAGCCATATTATGTTAAGGTCCATGATATTCGGGGGCTCCAGCAGAAGAAGAACGTCCAGGAGTTCAGGAGGTGAAATATTATCATTGATTTTGATTGTAGGGGGAATACTGCTTATACTGCTGGCGCCTGTAATTGCCACAATTATAAGGCTTGCCATCAGTAGAAACAGGGAATTTCTGGCAGACTCAACAGGAGCTCTGGTTTCCAGATATCCTGCAGGCCTGGCAAATGCGCTCAGAAAAATCAGTGCGCACAGTGAGGTAAAAACTGCAAACAGCGCAACTGCGCACCTGTTTATCGCAAATCCCATAGGTAAGAAATCCAGGGTAATGTTTAAAAGTTTGTTCAATACCCATCCTCCTACCGAGGAGAGAATAAGAAGGCTCGAAAATATGTCCCTGGGAGTAGGAACAAAATAATTGGAGGTGTTTTAATAGATGGAAAAAGGAACATTAAAGGTAAAATCAGGGCTTGCCCAGATGCTCAAAGGCGGGGTAATAATGGATGTGACTTCACCGGAGCAGGCTAAGATAGCAGAAGAATCAGGAGCAGTATCGGTAATGGCCCTGGAAAGAATACCGGCTGATATAAGGGCTACGGGAGGTGTAGCCAGAATGACCGATCCCGAGATAATACTAAAAATAATGGATTCTGTTTCTATCCCGGTTATGGCCAAAGCAAGAATCGGCCATTTTGCTGAAGCGCAGATACTGGAAGCCATTGGAGTCGATTATATAGATGAAAGTGAGGTCCTTACTCCGGCTGATGAAAAATATCATATAAATAAATGGGATTTTAAAGTTCCGTTTGTTTGTGGTGCCATAAACCTGGGAGAAGCCCTAAGAAGGATAGGTGAGGGAGCTGCAATGATCAGGACCAAGGGAGAAGCGGGCACCGGAGATGTTATTGAAGCGGTAAAACATATGAGAAGTATAAAGGATGGTATAGCGCAGGTTGCATCGCTGCCCAAAGAAGAACTGATGACTGCTTCCAAGGAACTGGGTGCACCTTATGATATAGTGTTATATGTCCATAAAAATAAGAAGTTACCGTTAGTTAATTTTTCAGCTGGTGGAATATCAACCCCTGCTGATGCGGCTATGATAATGCAGCTTGGAGCTGATGGTGTATTTGTAGGTTCCGGGATTTTTAAATCGGAAAATCCACTGAAAATGGCACGGGCTATCGTGGAAGCAACAACTCATTATAATAATCCCCAGGTTCTGGCAAAAGTATCCAGGGGACTGGGGAATCCCATGAGCGGTATTGCAGTGTCCGAACTTACCAAAGAAAAAATGATTTCTAACAGAGGATGGTAAAGGCAGGACCATGAGCATTAAGGTAGGTGTGCTTTCACTTCAGGGAGCATTTAAAGAACATATAGACAGGATAAAGGAGTGCGGAGAATCCGCAGTAGAAATCAGGTTCCCGCAGCAGGTGGACGATATTGACGGAATTATCATTCCGGGCGGTGAGAGTACTACTATAAACAAATTACTGGAAAAATATAAATTCAAAGAAAAACTGGACAAATTCTATAAGGATGGAAAGCCAATATTTGGAACCTGTGCAGGTTTGATCCTGATTTCCAGAAATATTAAAGGAGAAGGCAAGGGCCTGGGTTATATAAATATTGATGTGCAGAGGAATGCTTACGGCAGGCAGATAGATAGTTTTGAACAGCTTATCCGCATAAGCCTTGACGGCCATCAGAACGGTAGGAAGTTTAAATCTGTTTTTATAAGGGCTCCCAGAATTTTAAGTATCGGGAAAAAAGTTAAGGTACTGGGGAAATTTGGTCAGGATATGGTACTGGTACAGGATGGTAAAGTCATTGCCAGTACCTTTCATCCGGAACTTACGAGTGATCTGAGGATACACCGCTATTTTTTAAATATGATTAAAAATAATAAAGGGGAGAGTTGATATGTCGGGGCATTCAAAATGGCATTCAATCAAGCATAAAAAAGCAAAAGAGGATGCAAAAAGAGGAAATATTTTCGGAAAACTCAGCAGAAATATTATGGTTGCGGTAAGAGAAGGAGGAGGGAGCGACCCTAAAGATAATATAAATCTGGCTAATGCCATTGCTAAAGCCAAGGAATATAATATGCCCCAGAATAATATAGAGAGGGCCATTAAAAAAGGAACCGGTGAGATTGAGGGTGAAAATTATGAGAGCATACTTTACGAGGGGTACGGACCGGGAGGAATAGCTATAATAATAGAGGTTATGACTGAAAATAGAAATAGAACCGCCTCTGACATAAGAAATATTTTAGGAAGGTACAACGGAACACTGGGCGAGAGTGGAAGCGTAAGCTGGCAGTTTGAGAGAAAGGGCGTAATAGCAATGGGGCGCAGTGAAGTTAAGGATGAAGAAGAATTCATGCTTAAAATGATTGATTCCGGAGCTGAGGATATTGATGAAGATGAGGATGTGTATGAAATAAAAGTCTCTCCTGCGGATTTTTTAAAGGTTAAGCAGATACTGGGGGAAAAGAATATAAAAATCAAATCAAGTGAAATAGGGCTTATACCAAAATCTACCATAAGCCTGTCAAAAGAGGACAGTAGGAAAGCTCTGAAGTTACTGGATGCCTTAGATGAGCATGATGATGTGCAGAATGTTAATTCAAATCTGGAAATATCTAACGAGATATTAAGTGAAATATAGCCATTTTAAGAATAATGACCGATAAAATAAGAATTTTAGGTATAGATCCCGGACTGGAAACTACAGGAGTGGGCGTACTGGATGTGGAGAAAGGAAAATATTGTCCCATATTTTCAGATTGTATTGTTACCAAAAAAGCCAATCCTATTTGTGATAGATTAGAGGAAATCTTTTTAAAGTTAAGCAGGTTGATTAAAAAATATAATCCTGATTGTATGGCCATTGAAGAAATCTTTTTTAATGTGAACGTCAAGACAGCACTGGATGTAGGGCAGGCAAGAGGGGTATCCATACTTGCAGGGAGCATTAATAATTTAAAGATATATGAGTACACTCCGCTGGAGGTAAAGCAGGCCGTTGTGGGGTATGGGAGGGCTACAAAGAGCCAGGTAAAATACATGCTGAAAACAATACTGAAGATTGAAGATAATTTTTTCCCCAGAAAAGATGATGCCTGGGATGCAATGGCTATATCCGTATGTCATGCCAATAATAAAAAGTTTCAAGAAAAGGTTGAAACTTATAAATAAATAAAAGAATTTATTTATGATTGCAAAGATATTTGGAAAAATAATTAAAAAATCGCCCTCGGCTGTGCTGGTGCGAACAGGGGGGATTGGATTTGAGGTATTGATTTCAGGCAGGACGTTTGAAAAAATACCACAGGAAAATTCGGATATAGAACTTGATATATATACCCATGTAAGAGAAGATGAAC
>CAZHOY010000061.1:0-7801 GCA_964534695.1 uncultured Actinomycetota bacterium
AGAAGCTGAGAATCGTATGTACAGCAGAAAACTGCTTGAAAGGGACAGCATATCAAGTTCCATTATTTCATCTCTTGAAAGGACACTTCAGGAAAAAAGTTATGAAACCGAGGAACATGCGGTTCGAATGAAAAAAATGGCATTAATGATGGGAAGAGCTATGAATTTATCAGAAAATAAATTAAATGAATTGTCATTACTTTCTACACTCCATGATATAGGAAAAATAGCTATACCGGATAAAATTCTTATGAAGAAAAGCAAGTTGACAGCTAAGGAGTGGGAAATCATAAGAAGGCACCCGGAGATCGGTTATAATATATCAAGTTCATCCCCACAGCTGGCCACGATAGCAAATGCCATATTATCGCATCATGAATATTGGAATGGAAAAGGATATCCCCGTAAATTAAAAGAAAATAGAATTCCTTTGGAAGCCAGAATTATATCAATAGTAGATGCTTACGATGTAATGACCCATGACAGGTGCTACAAAAAGGCAATCAGCAAGAAAGAAGCATTAGAAGAACTTGAAAGATGTTCCGGTACGCAGTTCGACCCTTCCCTGGTAGAAATCTTTATTCAGGCTTTGAAAAGATTGTAAAAATAGTTTATATTTTTAAATTATATTAATTATTAAAATACGGCATCGATAAAAATACTAATTAAATGGATTCTTATTCGTCTCTACTGAAAATTAATGTAGAAAAAACAGTAGATAACATTTTATTTTTTATAAGAAACTATGCCCTGAAATTTAAAAAAGAAGGTACAGTAGTTGGATTAAGTGGCGGAATTGATTCATGCGTGGTACTTAAATTATGCGTGGAAACAGTTGGAAAGGAAAATGTTCTGGCAGTCATTATTCCGGAGAGGGATTCGGATTACAGAAATATGAAAGATGCACTTGAATTTGCAGTATCTTTAGGAGTCAAAATTATTTATAAAAAAATAACTGCTGTATTATGGCTTTTAGGTGTGTATAAACTTTATCCGCCGTCATTCATTTTTAAAAGAAGTTTTCAGGAAAAATTTGTAAGAAAGGAAAGAATTAAAATCTCAAATAGAATTAAAAAGGATATTTTTACGGCAAATTTGGAAGGCAGCAGAGATAAAGATTTGAATAAAGGGATTGCATATTACAGGATAAAACATAGGATTAGAAGTTCTATTCTTTTTTACCATTCCGAACTCAATAATTATTTATCTGTGGGTACCGTTAATAAAACTGAGAACAGTATCGGTTTTTTTGTAAAATACGGAGATGGCATTGCGGATATAATGCCTTTGAAATCTTTGTATAAAACTCAGATTATGGACATAGCTGGATTTTTAAATATAGATGAAAAAATAATAAAAAAATCTCCCAGCCCGGATCTTATTCCGGGAATTAAAGATGAAGATATGATAGGTTTGCCCTATAATAAGCTTGATTTAATTCTGTATGGTATTGAAAAAAAATATAGCTTTAAAAATATAAAAAATCTTGCGGGGGTATCCCATAAACAAATTTTAAGCGTAAAAAAGATGATTGAAAAATCAGAATATTTGAGAACCTGGCCCATAGGTTTATAGAAAGATTTAATGATGACTGAATTTTATTCAATATAAAAACCCCGAGTTATCTTTTACCATAGCAAGCGCGTTAGGTTACTCAACATCTCGGGATATATCTTAAAACTTTTCTAAGGGACTTTTCAGAATCTTAACCTTTAATTCATTTTCTTTCGAATACAAATTTCAGTTATCTCTGAAAGTTGCCTCCTGTTCCAAGATAGTAAAAAGATACCAGAATTGAAAATTGTTGTCAATAGATTAAAAGAAAAATATAGGTAAAATAAGCAATTTTTTAAAAATTTTTTTTGATAATAATAAAAATTCTTGAACTGTAGTAAAATATTTAAATATGGCAATTAATTATTTATTCACAAAATTTAATAATTTTTATATAGTATAAAAATATTTCTCTTGTTTTTAGGTAAAATAATTTTTTACGGGTAAAAATGAAAAAACTTAAAAATATAACCGTTATAGGTTTGGGGCTTATTGGCGGATCATTAGCGCTATCGTTAAAAAATATTGATAATGGATTTACCATAACCGGATATGATATTGAAAGCGACGCAATGAATATAGCAAAGTATAGAAAAATAATTGATATCTCTGCCGGAAATTATAAGGAAGCAGTTTGCAATGCAGATCTGATAATAATTGCCATACCGGTAAGTAAAATAGTCGAAGTAGTAAATAATATCAAAAATTACCTGAAAAAAGGAACCATTATTACGGATGTGGGCAGTGCCAAAGAAAAGATAGTCAGGAGTGTAAGCGAAATACTGCCTGAAGATGTATTTTTTATTGGCGGTCACCCCATGGCAGGTTCAGAAAATGAAGGTATACTTAGCGCTACTCCTGATTTATTTAGAAATACATTTTATATACTGACTCCTACGGATAAAACAATTACAGAACCGCTGGTCACACTGCACTCCCTGTTTACCAGAATTGGAGCAAAAGTTATTTCCATAGATCCCGTAGAACATGATGTAAATGTGGCATTAATCAGTCATTTGCCCCATGTTCTGTCAACTAATTTAGTTGATATGATTGATGATAGACAAAAGAAGCTTAAGAATTTGTTCAAGCTCTGTGCAGGTGGTTTCAGGGATATGACCAGAATTGCTGCTTCAAATATAAAAATGTGGCTGGATATTAGTCTGGAGAATAAGGATGAGCTAATTGAATCAGTAGACTGCTATATAAGATATCTTAGAAAATTTAAGGAAAACTTAAAAAAAGGTAATTATGATTATATAAAGAAACACTATATTAAAGCTCAGAAAGCAAGAATTAATTTACCTAAATATGTTGAAAAGGATATTTCCAATTTATATGAACTCAGAGTATCAATACCGGATAAAGCAGGGGTATTGAGTGAAATTACACTGGCCATAAGCTCCCACGGTATAAATATTGAAGATATATCTATATTCCATTCCACGGAATTCAGCGGGGGAGGAATTCTTAAAGTACTGGTACAGGGCGAGAATGCAGGTAAAATCACTAAAAAGGCAATTGAAAAATCAGGTTACAAAGTAAGTGTAAAAAAAGTATTGAGCGAATAATTATGAGATCAAAAAAGGAAGTAAAATTAAAAGGCGAAATAAAGATTCCAGGTGACAAATCAATTTCACATAGGAGTGCGATTATATCTTCTCTGACAAATAGTAGTGTATCAATAGAAAATTTCTTGTTTTGCAGGGATTGCATTAAAACTATAGATGTGTTGAATAAATTAGGGGTTAAAATTGAAAGATTGAACCACAAGTTAATAGTTTACGGAAAAGGAATTAAGGGTTTTAAAGAATCTGATGAAATCCTGGATGTCGGGAATTCCGGAACTACAATAAGAATTATGAGCGGAGTTTTAGCCGCTACCAATTTTATGTCCGTGCTGAGTGGTGATAAATCCATAAATAACAGGCCCATGAGAAGAGTAATAGAACCACTGGTAAAGATGGGTGCCAAAATAAATGGAAGAGGTAATAATAGCAGGGCACCAATGGTTATATTCGGGAATCCTGATCTTAGGGGAAAAAAATTTGAAATGGATATTCCAAGCGCACAGGTAAAATCTTGTATTTTAATGGCAGCTCTTAATGCCAGAGGTGCAACAGAAATTATCCAGCAGGAAATTTCAAGAGATCATACCGAAAGAATGCTGCAGTATTTTGGGGCTGATATCAGCTTTGATGGCAAATATACAAAATTAGAACCGGGTAAAATACTGAATGCCAGAAGTATTTATATTCCGGGAGATATATCTTCGGCAGTTTTTTTTATTGTTGCTACCCTGATCTTAAAGGATTCGCATACCTTAATAAAAGATGTCGGAATAAATCCTACCAGAAGTTTTATTCTGGAAATCCTTAAAAAAATGGGCGGTAAAATTATTATAAAAAATAAAAGAATGTTAAATAATGAACCGGTTGCAGATATTGAAACTTTTTATAGTAAACTTCATTCTATTAAAATAGAAAAAGAATATATCCCCAATATTATTGATGAAATTCCAATATTAAGTGTAGCTGCTGCTGTTGCAGAAGGTGAAACAATAATAAGGGGAGCAGGAGAGTTAAGATATAAAGAAAGTGACAGAATTAATTCTATTGTAAGCCAATTTAAAAAATTAAAGGTAAATATTGAAGAAAAAAAAGATGGGATGGTTATAAAAGGCGATATAAAATTCAATGCAGGTGAAGGGACAGTAGAAAGTTTTGGAGATCACAGAATTGCTATGTCTCTTTACATACTTTCACTGTTATCAAAAGGCAGGGTAACTGTATTGGATTCCGATTGCATTGACAGCTCTTTTCCCGGTTTTAAATATGATCTCAAAAAGCTTTTGGTACATTAATTTAATAGAGAAGGGGAGAGGATAAAAATAAAGTTTAAAATATAAATTATGATTAAAAAAGTTATAACTATAGACGGTCCTGCCGGAAGCGGAAAGAGCACGGTATCAAAGATCCTGGCCAGAAAATTAAACTTTAAATATATTGATACCGGTGCCATGTATAGGGCAATTACTCTTCTTGTTCTACAGAATAATATAGGATACGGAGACGAAGAAACTATATTAAAGAAAGCCAGAAAGGTAAAAATAACATTAGACAATAATCCTGTAAGCGAAAGTAAATATACCAAGGTAAAAATGAATGGAAAAGATATTACCAATGAAATAAGAAGCAAGGAAGTTGGCTCTGCAGTTTCAATTATTTCAAAATTATCGGGGGTCAGAAGATATCTGGTAAGTATACAGAAAGAACTTACAAAGGGCGGTAAAGCTGTTCTTGAAGGAAGAGATACCGGCAGCGTAGTTTGCCCTGAAGCGATTCTTAAAATATATCTAACCGCGAACCTGGATGAAAGGATAAAAAGAAGAGATTTACAGATTAAGAATAAGGGTAAATTTATAAAAAAGGATATGATTAGAGCAGAAATTATAAGCAGGGATAAAATTGACAGCAGCAGAAAAGACAGTCCCCTGATTATACCGGAAAATGGAATTATTATTGATACATCTGATTTATCTATAAGAGAAGTTGTGGATAAGATTAAGAAATTATATTACGAAAGGGTAAATGCTAAAGACAAAGCATAGTAAAGCCTATTTTTTTTTATTTAAATTAATACAATTAACCTTAAGAATTATATTTAATTTATTATACAGAGTAGAAAAAATAGATCTGCACAAAGTCCCCCCCAGAGGTAGTTTTGTATTATGTTCAAATCATATAAGTTATCTGGACCCTGTAATAATAGGAGCATATATTCCCAGATATACATACTTTATGGCAAAGAAAGAATTATACAATAATAAGTTCCTATCCTCTCTGGTAACATTTTTAAATGCATTCCCAGTGGACAGACGAACTTTAAGCAGAAAAACAATCTCTAAATCATTTAAAATTTTAAAAGAAGGAAACATATTGGGAGTATTTCCGGAAGGCACCAGATCTACTGACGGCGTTTTAAGAAAAGGGAAAAAAGGTATAGGGTTTTTATCCGCATACAGCGGTTCTTCTGTAATCCCGGTGGCCATAAGCGGCACCAATAAAATAGTACAAAAACCACATAAGAGAATATTCTTTCCTAAAGTCAGATTAATTGTAGGAGACGTCATAGAAGTTAAAGAAATTTTACAGAAATACGGGAAGAAAGAAGCTATCAGCATAATACTCGATAAAACAATGAAGGAAATAAATAAAATATATAACAAAATAAAATAGAATAGCTTAAATAAAAATATATGGAAATTAAGAAATCAAAGTATTCGGGTTATTGTTTTGGTGTAAAAAGGGCACTTAATTTAACCGAAAAAATACTGCAGGAGAACAGGGATAAAAATATAAGAATTTGCACTCTGGGATCGATTATACACAATTCAGGAGTAGCAAACGGGCTGGCCAGGAAAGGTTTGATTTCCGTAAAGGATTTAGACAAGATAAAACCGAATAGCATATTTATAATAAGATCTCATGGAATGTCTCCCAGGTTGATTAAAAGAATTAAATCTAAAAATGTCATTATTATTGACGCTACCTGCCCTTTTGTAAAGAAAGCGCAGGCAAGAGCTGAAAATTTAAGTAAAAACGGATATTTCGTAGTGATTATAGGAAATAAAAATCATCCTGAGGTAATAGGAATAAAGGATCATGTGCTGAGCGGAGATTATGCTGTACTGGAAAATGAAATTGACGCCGATAATATGACCAGTAAGGAAAAGATAGGTATCGTGGTCCAAACGACGCAAACTATTGATAAATTGAAACTTATTACGGAAAAATTATTAGAAAAGACCGGAGAACTGCTGATATATAATACTATTTGCAGCACTACAAAAGAAAGGCAGAATTCGACCAGGAAGTTGGCAAAGAGTGTTGATATAATGATAGTAGTGGGCGGGAAAAACAGCGCAAATACAACGCATCTTAAAGAGATTTCTGAAAAATGTAATAAATTGACTTATCATATTGAAAACTATAGAGAAATTAAGCCGGAATGGTTTAAAAACAAAAAGAAAGCAGGAATTATAGGCGGTGCGTCAACGCCTGGAAGAGATATAATAGACGTAATAAAAAAAATTGAGAAAATTTGATTTTTTACAAGATATTAGAACATGCAATAACAATTGTATATTTTGCTTTGTAAACCAGCTTCCCAAAAATCTAAGGCCTACACTGTATATAAAAGATGATGATTATCTGCTTTCATATATGTACGGCAATTTTATAACCCTTACCAATATCTTAAATGGGGATTTAAATAAGATAATAAAATACAGATTAGAACCACTTTATATCTCAGTACATAGTCTTAACGAGAATGTAAGATCGAAAATTTTTGGTAATAAAAAGAATATTAACGGCGTTAGAAATTTAAAGATTCTGGATGGTAATAACATTAAATCAAACGTTCAAATTGTTTTATGCCCCGGAATTAACGATGGCCAGGATTTTACCGACACACTGACACTTTTACTGAAAAATTTCAGAAATATAATATCAATAGGCATAGTACCTGTAGGGATAACCGGATTTAATAAAAATGATAATTTAAAATCTTTTACAGCTAAAGGTGCTTTAGAAATTATAAATACTGTAAATAATTTTAAGAAAGAATATAAAAAGTCAAAAGAAGCTGATAAGATCTATCTTTCGGATGAATTTTATATTCTGGCGGGGATAAATTTTCCCCGGTATAAACATTACGGTAATTTTTACCAGATTAAAAACGGCATAGGGAAAAGCGCTGAATTTTTAAGGCAGGTAAATATACATTTGAAATATAATAATGTACCCGAAAGACTTAAGAAAAATGAAATAAATATATTAATAGTTACATCTGAATATGGAAAAATAGCTATAGGCTATGCCTTAAGAAATATTGTTAATAATTTGAAAGGTACAGGGAAAGAAATAATCTCCAATATCAAGGTGCTGGAAATAAAGAATAAATTTTTTAGCGGAAATATAAAGGTAACGGGACTGTTGACTGGTAGGGATATAATATCAGGGTTAAATAAAGAAGACATGTATAGGTATGAAAAAGTGATAATTCCTGATAGTATTTTTAACAGGGATAATTTTACTATTGATAACTATTCCCAAAAAGATATTAAGAATATAAGCTGTAAAATAAAGATAATATCTGAAGAAGGGTCAAGTTTTATAAAAGAACTGATATCTTGATTAGAAAAAGCAGGCAGGTATGAAAAATAAAATTCCAAAAATAGCAA
>CAZHOY010000062.1:0-7801 GCA_964534695.1 uncultured Actinomycetota bacterium
TTATCCATCATATCTAACATACCTTTTATTAAGTCAACAATAATCTTGATTTATACTCTTTTAATATCTTTATCGTAAAAAATGTCTGCCGCATCATCGTTATGGGTAGAAAATTCTGATACCACCGCTCCTTCTTTTCCACCCTGAAACCAGTGCCATGTATTAGATTCTATTGTATACTGATCACCTGGTTTTAATATTTTTTCGTTGAACACAGTAAATTTACCCATATATTCTTTCGGTATTACGCCCTTTATATTTTTACTGCGCTCCCCCTCCACATATAAATATACCTCTCCTGCTCTACATCTAAAAGTTTCTTCCTTATTAGTTTTGTCATCTACAAAGGGGTGTTTGTGTTGTGGACAAATCTGATTTGGCAACAAAACTAACTCTTTGGCACAGACTTTATCAGTATTCACATATGTTACCAATGCCAGACCGATTTTTCTATAATCATTCAGCCCAAAATCAGCCAACTCAAGCATATCCCTTTCCTCTTCAGTTAGAATAATTCCTGCTAGTTCATAATACTTTAATATCTTTTTTTTAAATTGTTCTAATTTTCTTGTATCTCTTTCCATATTTCTTCTCACATTTATTTTTGTAATATATAAATTTTTAAAATCTAATCTACTTTATTCACCTACAATTATATTTACGATCTCATCCATGTTTGTATCTTTAATTTTCTTTTCAGAAACTTTTTCGCTTAGTCTTAATATTATTACTCTATCTGCAACCGCAAAAATATCTAATAAATTATGAGTAATTAAAATTACTGCAATTTCATTTTTCTTTAAAATTTTTATTAGACTATATACTTTTTCAACCTCAGCCATATCCAACGCAGCAGTTGGCTCATCCATTATTAGTAATCTTGCTTGCCAGTGCACCGCTCTTGCTATCGCCACTCCCTGTCTCTGACCCCCCGACAAATCTCTTGCTATTCTTTTCATATCCGGTAATTCAAAACCCAACTCCTCTAATGTCTTTTTTGAGCCTTTTATCATTGATTTAGTATCTTTAAGATTAAATAGCCGATTCTTTATAAGTTCTCTGCCAAGAAATATGTTTACGCTCGCATCAAGGTTATCTGCCAGTGCCAAATCCTGGTATATCGTCTCGATTCCCATTTCTCTTATCTCCCTTGTTGACTTCCTGGTAATATCCGTATCCTTAAAGTAAACCCTGCCCTTATCCTCCTCGTATACTCCGGAAATCATCTTTATTAAAGTCGATTTACCTGCCCCATTATCTCCAATTATTCCTAAAACTTCACCATGTCTGACACTAAAGCTTATGTCATCCACAGCCTTAATTCCTCCAAAATTTTTGCTTAGTCCTTCTACTACTAAAATATCTCTTTTATTATCCATCATATCTAACATACCTTTTATTAAGTCAACAATAATCTTGATTTATAATTGTCAAACAAGACAGCTATTATAATGACAAATCCTACTGCTATATATTGCCAGAAAGATGATACTCCGGACATAACCAATCCCGTCTGAAGTATAGCTATTATCAATGCACCAATCACAGTGCCTGCAACTGATCCATAGCCTCCGGCCATGCTTGCGCCACCTATAAAAACAGCCGCAAGTGAACTCATCAACAATGGTTCCCCCGCATTAGGTGCGGCAGTTGAAAAACGAAATAAATAAACCATTCCAGCCATCCCATACATAATACTTGCTATCATATAAACTTTTATTAACTCCAGATCTACAGGTACACCTGACAGTCTTGCTGCATCTACATTGCCGCCAATTGCGTATATGTGTAGTCCAAAAACAGTTTTTGCCAAAATAAAGCCTATTATTAATACAAATATAAGTAAGATTAAGACCGGAACAGGGAAAACCTGTTTTATCATACTACCGGATACATTTTCAGGCCTTGTAAAACTGATACCTTCCCCTTTTACATAATAAAACAAATAAGCATTCCCTATTTTACCCACTAAAGGCGGCTGATTTATTATAGGCATACCATTATTCAATAGATATACTATCCCCTCTGCAATAGACATTGTTCCTATCGTAACTATAAAAGGTGCAACTTTTAATTTTGTAATAATTAAACCATTAATCAAACCAGGGATCGAACTAAATAAAAATATTGACAAAATACCTATTATAATTATACCAACCTCATTAAAACCAGACATATATAAACGCCTCATCATTATTGCGCCAATACCTGCAGACAGCCCAACTACATATGATGGTGATATATCTATTCCACCTGATATAACTACAAGAGTTTCACCAATACCAACAAGCATAATCAGAGTAGCTGCTAATAGAACATTCTGAAGAATATCTATCCTAAAAAAATTAACACCTCTTATTGAAAACACACCGACAATAAACAACAAAAAGAGAACAGACCATAATTTCCCCAGAACTCTATATAATTTTGTTTTATATATTACTCCACTTTGTTTCTTGATATTCTCAATCATATAAACCTCATTAAACTAATATCTAGCAAAACGAGGTTATATTAAACCTCGTTTTGCTAGAATTGAATTTAATACTACAAATACTACAGTTCTTCTTTATATATCCATTTTAGTGTTTCCGGATCATCAAGATTTTCTTTTGTAGCTATATAGTAGCCAGTTGCAACTCTCTTCGGTATATCTTTTACACCCTTTAAATAAGAATAAGCAATCATTCCGCTCCATATTCCCATATCATATGGTTTCTGCGCTATAGCCATATCTACTAGTTCCTTTTCCATATTCTCAACAGCCACATCATCCAAATCAAATGCTATAACAGTAACCTCATCACTCAAGCCTAAATTGCTAACAGCTAATCCTGCGCCCTGAGCACTAGGTATATTGCTACCAAAAATTCCCTTTATATCACTATTGGCTTGTAGTATAGCAGTAGTCTGGGTGGTAGCTTTGGCAGTATCATAATCATTATTATCCACTCCAATTAATTCTATATCAGGATAATTTTCAATAGCCTGCTTGAACCCTGCTACCCTCTGATCCCCAGTACTCGCTCCTGCTTTGAAATTCTGACAATAAACTTTACCCTCGTAACCAATCGCCTCAGCTAATGCTTCTCCTCCGATTCTTCCACCTTCTACATTGTCCGAACCAATATATGTAACCGGAAATTTAACAGGACCATTATAATAATCACCATCACCAATAAACGTATCTGTAGTTATTACAGTTATCCCATTGTCTTGAGCTCTCTTCAAAACCTCGATCATCGCTTCCGAATCAACCGGAGCAACGATTAGTGCATCAATGTCACCTCTAGCAATAAGGGAATCTATAATTTGCGTCTGAACCGCCGCATCCCAATCTTGAGGAATCTGTGTCACTACTTCAAATCCAAGACTATCACCTACAGTCTGCATTCCTAGAATTATACTGTTATAAAATGATGCAACAACTCCTGGCACAAACGCAAATAAATATTCGTCTTCTACTACTTCGGCTGATTCCTTAACCTCTTCAGTTACTTCTTCTCCTGTTTCAGCTGATTCCTTAACCTCTTCAGTTACTTCTTCTCCTGTTTCAGGTAACTTTGAGCAGCCAATAAAAGCAAAGACTACCGCACATACTAAAAAACTAACTATCATGACTGAAAAATTTTTTTTCATTTTTTGTTCCTTGCCCCTTTAATAATTTTCACTATGCTAATTAATAAAAAATTAATGCTTCTTATCGCCTCCCTTCTAAATATCCCATATTTAATTAATTGCTATTTATATCTTACAGTAAATAACATTCGTTTACTTTTTGCCCTTGAAAGTTACCGTTATAATAATCATCTTAATAGATTTACAATTTATTCCTATTTGTATTAAAATGACAACATTTATGGTAACGTTTTCGGTATTTTCCCATATTTTTTATTTTATGTCAATATAACGAATTAATTTTTTTTACAACCAGATAGAAATGTCCTCTTTTATATCTTGCTTGCTAATACTCCTCTACCTTTCATTTTACCCCTCCAAGGATGATAAGGTTTGGGCTTATAGGATATTGGTTGCCTTGCTTCATTTTGTAATTTTTCTAGTCCTGATCTTTTATCTATTTTACTATATCTTAATTTTTTCCGTTACAACTTAAATAAATATTTCCATCAAGGCTTTCTTCTATGTCAACTTTTTTAGCTACTGTACTGTCGAGTACCTGGTACAAATTTTTGCAATATGAAATAGCGTTGTCGTTTCTTAGAACTCTTTTTCCTTTAATGCATAATGCACTTTTTATATTTGCATGAGGCTTTCTGTGTATATCTATTCCACTTAAGCTGGGAAAAGAAAACGAAGGAGATGTTACAGTGCTTGTAGGCGGGAACGGAGCAGGAAAATCTACATTTATAAAGATGATTTCTGGGTATTTAAAACCAACTTCTGGTGAAATTTATTTCAATAATAAACTTTTACCGTTAGGTGACCCAGCAAGTATTAATAAACTAGGTATTGCAACAATCTACAAGGATCTTTCTTTGGCAGAATTATTAGATGCCGCTGATAATATTTTTCTAGGGAGGGAAAAAACCCGGAAAGTATTGGGTATGAATTTTGTAAACAAAATTGAAGAAAGAAAAGAATCGGAAAAAATATTGAAAAGATTGGGAATTAAAGTACCTTCACTTGATGTTGGATTAAAACTACTTTCAGGAGGGCAGCGCCAGAGTGTCAGCATCGGTAGGGCAACATATTGGGATGTTAAAATGATAATTATGGATGAACCAACCGCAGCTTTAGGTATTCAAGAGAAAAACCAGATAAGGAAATTAATAATGGTCTTGAAATCAAAGGGAGTAACAATTATTATTATAAGTCATGGAATGGATGAAGTTTTTGAAATCGGTGATCACATAATTGTTTTTTATCATGGTAGATGTGTCTTTGCAGAAGATAAAAATAAAACAAATGTTAATGAAATAGCTAAACTTATTATAACTAGGAAAAAATAGAAAACAGTATAATGGAATAAATTTAGGATATAATATCTTAAAAAATCAATGAACAGATCTAATGGGAAATTAAAGCAAAAATGGTGATTATTATTGATTATTTTTTTTGGAGGTAGTTTTAATGAATGCTACTGTTGGTTGTATAGGAGATTTGTTAGTAGAGATTATGAGAGAAAATGTTGGAGACCCTCTAGATAAACCCGGGATTTTTCTTGGTCCGTATCCCAGTGGAGCTTCTGGAATCTTCATAGATGCTATTTCTCGTTTAGGGATAAATGCATATTTTATTGGTGCAGTTGGAAAGGACGACTTTGGAAAACTAATCATAGAAAGATTAAAAAAAGATGGTGTCAACACATCAAAAATAAAGGAAATGGAAGATTATACCACAGGAGTAGCATTTGTAACTTACTTTAATGATAGAAGTAGAAAATTTATATATCATTTAGCTAACGCTGCCACTGGTCAAATTTACCCGGAAGATATCAGTAGTGAAAATATATGTAATTATGACTACCTTCATATTGTTGGATCTACTATTTCAGTTAATAAAAATTGTAGAGACTCTATTGAGAAAGCTGTAAAGATTATTAATAAATCTAAAGGGCAAATTACCGTTGATCCTAATTTGCGTCCTGAATTCCTCGGTAACCAAAGCTTTAAGAGCTTATTTAACTTTATAATATCAAAATCATACATAGTGTTTCCAACTGAACAAGAATTAGAAGCTTTAACGGAAGAAAAAAACCTTGAAAAAGCATCACATAAATTATTAGATTTGGGGCCAGAGATTATTGCAATTAAGCAAGGCGAGAAAGGTTCAACTATCTATACCAGTGATGAAAATTTTCATTCCCCATCATTTAAAGTAAAGGAAGTTGATCCAACAGGAGCAGGGGATTGTTATTGCGCCGGTTTTGTTTCAGCAATTATAAAAGAAATGGATTTAAAAAATGTTGCCAGATTTGCTAACGCTGTGGGAGCATTAGCAGTTACAAAAAAAGGTCCTATGGAAGGGGCGCCCACTATAAAAGAAGTGAATGATTTCATTAGTAAATTTTAAGTTATTTTTATAGAGATTGGAGAATTATGTTAAACACTAAAAATTATTTTAAAAATTTAATTAAAAATCAAAAAGAAGGCAACCCAATAGGAATATATTCTATATGCAGTGCCAATAGATATGTGCTTGAAGCAGCATTTGAAAAAGCAAAAGAATTTAAGGAACCTATTCTAATCGAGTCTACATGCAATCAGGTAAATCAATTTGGTGGATATACTGGTATGAATCCTATAGATTTTAAAAATTATGTCTTCGGTGTTGCAGATTATATGAAATTTCCTGTCAATAGAATAATTCTTGGTGGTGATCATTTAGGCCCCTTTCCTTTTCTAAATGAGAAATCAGATTTAGCAATGGAAAAAGCTCAAAACATGGTAAAAGAATATATTAAATCTGGATTTAAAAAGATCCATATTGATCCAAGTATGAGCCTGGCTGATGATTATAAAGAAGGTAATATGCCTTTGGATAAAAATATTATTGCTAGGAGATGTGTAGATTTAATAAAGACAGCAGAAGATTCTATAAATGTGTTAAGAAAGCAAAACGAAAATATCGCAGAGCCAGTATATGTAATTGGTACAGATATACCAGCTCCTGGTGGAAGTGACGAAGTAACAAGTGGGAGAAGAATTACAAAGGTTTCTGAATTTAAAGATACTGTTAAATCTATAAAGGAGCTTTTTGATGAAAATAGTTTAACAGATGCTTGGGACAGGGTAATTGCAGTGGTTGTGCAACCTGGCGTAGAGCATGGAGACAAAATAATAATTGATTACGATAGAAAAGAGGCCAAAAAACTAGCGAATTCACTAAAGGAATACCCTGATTTTGTTTTTGAGGGGCATGCTACAGATTACCAGACTCAAAAAGGTTTAAAAGAAATGGTAAAGGACGGCATTGCTATTTTAAAACTCGGTCCCTCACTTACCAATGCTTTAAGAGAGACTATATTTGCCTTAAGTTACATCGAAGAAGAATTATTTGGGGACAACAGTAGTAAAAAATTATCACGGATTAGAGAAGTTTTGGATAATGAAATGCTAAATAATCCAAATTATTGGAATAATTATTATAAAGGAGATAAAAACAGTTTAAGACTTGCAAGGAAATACAGTTTTTTTGATAGATCTAGGTATTACTGGGAAAATTATTCAGTAAAAAAGTCTCTAGATCTTTTAATAAGTAATTTAAAATCAGTAAAGATTCCATTAACGCTGATTAGTCAATTTTTACCTGTACAATATAAGATGGTAAGGGAAGATATTATAGAAATTGACCCTTTAGTTTTTATAAAAGAAGCAATTAAAAGTGTATTAGATAAATATTTTTATGCTGTAGGAATATATAAATACAAATCATAATTCGAGTCTGTAAATAATTGGGCTTGTTGCCTAAGGCATATCAATAGCTATTTTTTTTACACAATTTCTAAATGTATTTTTTGCAATTTGAATAATATTGATAAATTTTCCGGAAATACCAGATTTTATTTCCTCTATATCGAACATCTTTACCATTTTCTTTAAGTTTATTGCTGTTGCAGTCAATAAAAACTGTATTTGTACTTTTTCAAGACCCCTGAATCTTGTTTTTGCCATACCATGATAGGTTTTGGCCTGTCCCATAATCCCTTCCAGTATAGTTCCTCTTAATTTTTGTATAGATTGGCCATATTCTGAATGATACCAGTTTCTGGCTTTTTCGTAGCATGGGCTGTCATAATGGGACACTATCCTGAAATTTCTTTTTCCGGATATGTACTTTT
>CAZHOY010000063.1:0-7673 GCA_964534695.1 uncultured Actinomycetota bacterium
TTAATAACTTATAGATCTCTTTTAAAAAATGGTTCGAAATTTCGCAACTTGGGCCAGTCAAAGCAAACATTAAAAAAGTGGCCAACTTCCATAACTTTAATAAAATTTTTATATAAATAGTTAAAAATATCTTTAATCTTCTTATATATACCATAAACATATAAAACCTTTCTAATAATCGTCTGTTACATGATTAATTTATTGTTCGGCCTTCTTATTCTGAGTGGTTAACTAATTCTTTATAGTAGAGTGTTTCCTTTGTAGCATTTTTCAGACTACTTTGTTTATATATCTCCCTCTGTGAACCCTTTATGAGCCATATAAGCCCTTTGTGAGCCCTTAGTAAGCCTATAAAAGGTTCCCTTTCCTTTAATACTCTGTTGTTCTAATAAACCCAAATAATGATATCCTTTGGTTCACCTAAAATTTTTAAGGCTTCAAGACCACCTGCTCTGGTAACATCCGGAGAATTAAAAACATAAGGATTTTCTAATTTGTGTATTAATGTTAATCCTGATACGTAAGAGATAATCTATCCTTCCTTGCTCTCTTCGTCGTGATTTACCATTTAAAATATCAATACTACAATTTGTTTCTTCTCGACGAATAAGATCTTCTGTCCAACCTCTCATATGCAGTGCAGGATCAATAAGTTTTGCCCTCGTATCCGATTCGCTTAGAATATCTGCCATTTTCATATTTGCATTTTATATTTATTTGATACCAAATAATTTTATATGACTAATACACACCTAAATATACCAGATTATAATTAGTAATATTAACAGAATAAACATTTTTTATTCAGGTTTGGCTTCAAGAAATATAAGTCTGGAAAATGTTGAAGAGATATATAAAACAGGCGTTGATATAATATCGGTGGGACTGATTACCCATTCCGCTACGGCTATTGACTTCTCCCTGGAATTCGAGAAGAATATTAGCAGTTAAAACTTTTATTATTAAAAAAAGAGAAATCAGGTATGCATATGGATTCTTTAAATTTTCCAAAAGGCTTTATGTTCGGAACATCAACATCAGCTTTCCAGATAGAAGGAGCCGGCCAGACAGAATGGAAAGATTTTATAGAAACAGACGGAACCAGACTGGATAAAGCTATTGACCATTACCGCAAATACGAACAGGATCTCAAATATATACTGTATCTGGGGAATGCTTACAGGTTCAGCATGGACTGGTCAAAATTGCAAAAAAGCTCTTTTAGTTCTCTAGATAGTAAAGCTGTAGCTCATTACAAGGAAATATTTGCATCTTTGAAGGAAAAAAATAAAAAAACCATGCTTGTTTTAAATCATTTTTCAAATCCCTTATGGCTGATCAAAAAAGGCGGCTGGACAAATAAGGAATCTGTTGATATATACTTTGACTATGTAAAAAAAGTTTTGGAAAAATTTTCATATTATATTGATTACATCAATACGTTCAACGAACCAAATGCATATGCTAATTTAGCCTATATATTAAAAGAATTTCCTCCCCAAAAAATTAATCCCTATTTGAGAAATAAGGTTTTAGGCAATATGTATAAAGCTCATAGACTGACCTACGATTATATTAAGGAAAATTATCCGCATATAGAAGTGGGTATATCTCATGCATGCATGTTTACCCAACCCCTGAGAAAAAAATCCATGTGGCAAAATTTTTTAAAGTGGTTTCTGGATCATTATATGTTTGAGCATATCCATGAACTGTTCGCCGGTGATGGGAAAGTAGATTTTATAGGCTTCAGCTATTACGGGAGAATATTGATCTCAAGATTTTTAATTATCGCATACCAGGAAAGGGGTAGGAAAGTTCTGGATAAACTGGGATTAAAATATGATGATATGTGGGAAAATTATCCTATGGGTATCTATAATCTGATTAAGAGATTTTACCATAAATATAAAAAACCCATAATCATAACAGAAAACGGAACCTGCACCAATAATGACAAACTAAGGACAGAAAATATCTATAACCACTTATATTACATAAAAAAAGCTCTCCATGAGGGAATGGATGTAAGAGGTTATTTCCACTGGTCCACTTTCGATAATTATGAGCTGGCTTACGGACCCTCAAGAAGATTTGGTCTTGTTTCGGTAGATTACAGCTCTCCTGATTTAAAAAGAAAAATAAAAAGGTCCGGCGAATATTATCACAGAATTTCAAAATTAAATAAGTTAGTAAAATATTAATGATTATTGCAGATACTATCTTTAAACAGATTGCTGCTGGTGCTTATTATCCAAATTTTCTTTTTTTTATAAACATTACCATACTGCCTATAATACCTGTCAAAAATCCTATAGGAGCTATTATCAATCCCACTATAAAAAACACATATTCACCTGCTGTGCCGGTCAGGAAATTATGCAGTAATATGCCTGCGGCAGCTCCTATAGCCGAAGCTCCGGTTAGTAATAAAAATTTGCCGAATATTCCTCCTACCTTTTCCCTCACGGCGATGATTAACAGTGTGATACTTAAAAGTAAAAGAATCGCTAAAATAGAAGGAAACACAAATTTTCCGTACTCTCTGAAAGGCAGAATATAATATGAAACCGCACTGGTAATACCGATAAGAATAAAAACCGCTATCACCATCCAAAAAATTACAGCCAGGGCCGGATTATGATTTGCAGTTTTAACAGGCTCTTTTACGGGTCTCATATTATTCCCCTTATGGTTCTTTAAATATAAATTTATACAATATGATTAAAAATATTATAACAATATTTAAGGTTTTTAGAAACCGGCCGAAAATATGAGAGTTGTATTAAATTGCTACCCATATTTTAAGGATCCGGCTATAAAATATATTTTACACCATGCAGTAAAGCCCCAAAAAAATTGGGGCTTTACTTCTGCTAGCCAGGAAAGGATAATAAATTCTTCTACAACTCATTAAAATATAGGAAAATTTATTTTTTGGCCGCTATGCCTATGATTATAGCTATAACTCCTACAGCCATTTTTAAAATGGCATGCCATAATGGTTCGGAACCTATTGACAGTGCGGGAACAGCTCCCATTATGCCCATCGCCAGCACCAGTATACCTACGATTATTAATGTTACTTTACTTATCATTATAAAATCCCTTCTTTAGAAATTATTATTTCTACTGTAGGCGAATTGAATTTTTAAGAGTTTCATTTAATATTAAAGTTCTTAATTATATTAATAATATTATAATAACCTATAATTGTAAAATATATTAATTATATAATCACTGATTGGTGCATATGATTTATTTATTGGTGCGGTTTGAGATGCTTCAAATATGTTCTAGCAGGTTTGATTTCAATGCTATATGCAGTTTCGGTGTTTATATCGGTTTACCTAACCTAGATTTAATTTTCTCTTAATTTCAGGAATCTTTTTTCTAGCAGCTTCTATGCCCCTCTCGATAATATCACTTCCACGGGTCAGGTCAAAAAATCCAAAATCACCTACTTCCGGCTCTATTACTATATCAGCCATATTAAGATAGTTTTTGGTCATTTCCCGGTGAATAATATTAAAACTTGTATCAAGTACATTATGAACTGATAATCTTCTCGTATTGCGTTTTTTTAGCCTGATTTTATCCTTAAAATCCAAAACCCTTTTTCTGGTTGATTTATCGGCGTGTTTGTACTCCTGCCCTTCATGTTCCCTATCCGGAACGGAATGGTCCTTACCGTCAAAGTAAAACTGCATATATTTATCTCTATCTTTTTCAAAAATTATAGATGAGGCTATAATGAAATCAACATTCATTATTTTTATGGAATCGGTTGGCAGTGGCTCTATTATTCCACCATCGACAAGGATTTGATTATCCATGCAAACAGCAGAAAAAAAACCGGGGATAGAAATAGAAGCCCTGACCGCATCCAGCAATTTTCCCCTGGACAATATAACTTTCTCTCTGGTAATCAAATCCACTGCAGTACAGCAAAATGGTATCCGGCAATCATCAAAGGTTTTATTTCCAAGAAATTTTCTTAAGACTTCTTCAACTTTGCGTCCATTAATGATCCCTGTCTTAGACAGCGCCATATCAGAAAAAAGTAAAAAACTTTTCCAGTCCATTGACCTCACATAAGATTCCATTTCCATAAGTGTTGTCCCGGAACAATAGAATGACCCAATTATAGACCCCATACTTGTACCGGACACTGCTTTAATCTCAACACCTAATTCTTCCAGTACCTCCAAGACCCCAATATGAGAAAGTGCTCTTGCCGCACCACCGCTTAAAGCTATACCGATTTTTCTTTTTCTTATCATAATATTTTAATTCTTATTTTCTTTTAAAACACAGCCGCTTAAATCTATTACTTTGCAATAATTATACTATTTTCACAGAACCGATACGAATAATCTGAAATACGAGGTTAATTTACAATAAAATTATTGTAGAGTAAAATCTGTTTAGCTTTTAATATAATCAGTCTTTAATGAGCAGTAAAATTATAAAAATTATTGTTTTAACCATATCCATAATCATTATTTTTCCCATGATTCTGGCCACTCAATCGTGCCATAAAATTAATATGGAAATATTTGGGTTTAAGCCGGGTGAAAAAACTGAAGCAGAATCAGCTGAAAATGAAGAGGCTGGCTCTGAGGACAGCCAGAATACAAATAATGCTCCGGATGATACTGGAAGCCCAGCAGATTTCTCTACATCAGGCAGTAATGATTCGAAAAATTCGCATACCGTCACCGATTATACAAGTGCCGGAGATGATGATATTTTAAAACTAAGATTATACTATACCGAGGCAATGAAATATTTTGAAAATCAGTCCTATGTCGTTGCTGAATATTATTTGAATAAAATAAAATACAGTTATTTGGTACTTCAGGATCACATTTTTTATTACCTGGCAAAGAGCCTCCTTCTGCAGGAAAAATATGACAGATCAGAGGAATACTATCTTAAACTAATACAAAATCACCCCGATAGTGTCTGGACAGAAAAAGCCAGCCAGGAATATGCTGATCTGTTCTATGTCAGGGAAGATTACATTTCCGCTGAAAATGAATATCAACATTTCATCGACAGTTTTCCGCATTCACCATATGTACCTTACTGTTTATTTCAATTAGCCATCTGCCAGGAAAATAACGGAAAAAAAAGTGAAGCTTTTAAAAACTATAAGAAAATATGGCTGAATTATCCTTTAAATGAATATTCAGAAGCCGCCTGGGATAACCTGATCAAACTTGCAGAAGACAGCTCAATTGAGCCATTTGTCCCCACGGCAAATCAGATATACCAGAGAGCAGAAATTTTTTTTACCAACTATAATTACCAGAATGCTCTGAAAGAGCTAAACGAGATACTGCAGGATGATTATGTAAAAAATTTATCCCTGGAACTGCACAGTAAAGCATTATTTAAAAAGGGTAGGTGTTATTACAATCTTGGTGATTATAATCAGTCCAGAAATTACCTGCTTCAATCCTACCAAAAGTCTCCATCGGGTTCTGTAGCGGATGACAGCCTTTATTATATAGGCCGGGCTCTTACTAACCTGGATTTGGCCACTGACGCTATTTCTTATTACCAGAAACTGCTGGACCTTTTCCCCGGCAGCAACTACTGCGATGATGCTCTTTGCAGGATAGGCAGAATATACTCTTTTAGAGAAGATTTTACCAATGCTGCCAGCAATTTCCAGAGAGTATCCAGTGATTATCCCCAGGGAGATAAACTGGCAGATTCATTATGGGAGCTTGGCTGGATACAATATAAATCTGCTGACTATAATTCTGCAATTACCACTTTTTCCAATTATTCATCTTCTTATAAGGGTACTTCTCCGGAAGAAAAGGGGCTTTTCTGGCAGGCAAAATGCCACCAGAAACTGGGAGAAAATGATAAGGCAGCCAGCCTGTATCAGCAGATTATAAATTTAAATTCATATTCTTATTATACCTTTGCATCGGGAGAAACACTGCAAGTATTGAATAAAGCGGTACAGATTAAAGAAATAAATACTGAGTTAAATCCGGAAAATCCCCAAATTGCAGTTACAATTCCGGATATATACGTATTTTTAGAACAGGATGAATACTTTCAGGAAGTACAGATAAATCACATAAATAAAGCCATTGAATTACTTAAATTAGAATTCTTTAACAGTGCATCCCTGGAAATAGAAGCAGCAAGCAGTGAAATTGAAAAAGAACCTGCCAGAATCCTGGAGATTGCCACCCTGTTTTCAAAGTCAAATGATTATTCAAGTTCAATTAAAATTATACATAAAAATTTCAATAAATTAAAATCCGAGCTGGACCAGCTTCATATGGATTACCTTTATTACCTTTATTATCCCTATGGCTACAGGGAATTCGTACAGGAATACAGCAGTCGGTATAACCTCGATCCGCTGTTTACGCTGTCGGTAATCAGGCAGGAAAGCTTATTTGAGCCTGATGCTGGTTCTTACGCAGGGGCACAGGGATTGATGCAGATTATGCCCGCAACGGGAGAAGGTATTGCCAGACAGATAGGCATTCCAAATTACAACGTTAATATGCTACTGGACCCGGATATAAACATTAGAATGGGTACATATTATTTAAAGCAGCAGCTGAATAATTTTAGTCAGAACGAAATCTACTGCCTGGGAGCATATAATGGCGGACCGGGGAAAATGAGTGAGTGGATCTCCAAAAGGGGCAGTATGGATAATGATGAGTTTATAGAAAATATCACCTATGAGCAAACAAGGGAATATATAAAGATAGTAATGGGTAATTATTACCTTTATCAGATGCTGTATGATTAAGTATTCAGCCAGGTGGAAAGATATCTCTCGCATGTATCCGGCAAAATCACCACTATAACCTTACCGGTCGATTCACTGCGCTTTGCAACTTCGATTGCAGCCCACATTGCAGCTCCACCCGATATACCCGCCAGAATTCCTTCCTCTTTTATAATCCTGCGGGTGGTACTGTCCGCATTCTTACCGGAAACCCTAATAATCTCATCAATTATACTTACATTTAATACCTCCGGGATAAACCCTGCGCCAATACCCTGTATTTTATGTGATCCAGGATTCCCTCCCGAAAGAACCGGTGACTCAGCCGGTTCAACCGCTACAATTTTAATGGAGGGCTTTTTTTGTTTCAGAACTTCTCCCACGCCGGTAATAGTCCCGCCGGTGCCTACTCCTGCAACAAATATATCTACGCTTCCATCGGTATCGGCCCATATTTCCTCGGCTGTTGTTCTGCGATGTATCTCGGGATTTGCATTATTTTTAAACTGCTGGAGAATAAGGCTGTTATTGATCCTTTTCTGAATTCTTTCTGCTTCCTCTACGGCTCCTTTCATTCCCTTTGAACCGTCTGTCAGAATCAGTTCCGCCCCTAATATGTTCAAAAGCCTCTGCCTTTCCGGACTCATTGTATCGGGCATGGTAAGAATCAGCTTATATCCCCTGGCAGCACATACAAATGCCAGGGCAATACCGGTATTTCCGCTGGTAGGCTCTATAATAACCGTATCTTTATTTATCAGACCTTTGCCTTCAGCAGTTTTAATCATTGAAACCCCTATCCTGTCTTTAATACTTGAAAGCGGATTAAATGATTCCAGTTTTGCAAGTATAGTGGCATCCATCCCCCTGGTTAGCCTGTTAATCCTGACAAGAGGTG
>CAZHOY010000064.1:0-7564 GCA_964534695.1 uncultured Actinomycetota bacterium
ATATACTTGACAAACCCAAATTAAAATGTTAAAATTATGGTATAATACAATATTTTAAAGAGGTTTTAATGAAAAAGATAGATATAAATCAAAAACATTTTCAGGATGAAGATTCGGCAAGAAAATATCTCGAAAACTTACGTTGGAAAGATGGTAAAATCGTATGTCCTCATTGCGGTTCTATAAATGAACATTATGAGTTGAACCCCAAAACTTCCAATTCTGAATTAAGAAAAGGTGTATGGAAATGCAAGGATTGCAGAAGGCAGTTTAGTGTTACCGTCGGCACTGTCTTTGAAAGAAGTCATATTCCATTACATAAATGGATGCTTGCAGTTCAATTAATGTGCTCTTCTAAAAAAGGAATATCTGCAACACAAATTGAAAGGATGTTGGGTGTAACCTACAAGACTGCATGGTTTATGATGCACCGAATAAGACATGCTATGATACAAAAAATGCAAGATAAAAAATTAAAAGGGATTGTCGAAATTGACGAAACCTATGTGGGGGGGAAAGGAAAAGGTAAAAGAGGTAGAGGTTCTCAAAAGAAAACACCAGTATTTTCTTTAGTAGAACGAAATGGTAATGTCAGGTCTTTCCCAGTAGAGAGAGTAACATCTAAAAATTTAAAAGAAATAATAAGAAACAATGTTGATAAAACATCGACTTTAATTACGGATGAATTTAAATCTTATAATGGATTAGATAAAGAATATCCTTTTCACTATGTTGTAAAACACGCAGAAAAGGAATATGTAAATGGTATTGCAAGTACTAATACTATAGAGGGGTATTTTAGTATTTTAAAACGTGGTATTATAGGCGTGTACCAACATGTAGGTAAACAGCACTTACACAGATATTTAGCAGAGTTTGATTTTAGATACAACGCCCGTAGTGTAGATGATTTTGTTAGAACCGATTTTGCCCTGAATGGTATTGGTGGAAAGAGATTATTATATCGGGACTCATATTAAAACAGGAGAAAAAAATGGGTGAAAACAAAAATATTACTTTCACGATCAAGGGCAATAGGATAACTAAAGATGAATTTTCTCAAAGTATTAGAAAATTCTTTAGTATTATCGAAGATGTCGCTTCCAATGTTTCTGGAAAAAGTAAAGCCATAGAATGGGTAATAAGTGTTGAGCCAGGCTCTATAAAACTTCAGGCAAAACCAGAATCTATATATGGTTCTCCTCAAGATGCGGCAAAAACCTTAGATGTCTTAAATAATGGTTTTGAAGCAATTTGGACGGGAACTAAACGCCCAAAGTATTTTTCCGACAATTCTCTTAATAATATATTTGAATTAGGGAACATAGTTGGGTTGGGCGACAAAGATATAAATTTTGACATTGGAATTGGTAAAAATATTAAGAAGATATCTTCCAAAAATGTAGCTTATATTGAAGAGATCTTAGCGACAGAGAGTGAGGCTTATGGAACTATTGAGGGAGAATTATTGGCTCTTAAAATTAGGGGAAGATTAAATTTTTCTATATGGGATACTCTTACAGGTAAAGAAGTAAAATGTTTTTTTAGAGATGAATTGTTTGATGATGTTATCTCTTCTATTAGAAAACGGGTTGCCGTATCTGGTCTAATTCATTATAACAAAGTAGGAAGACCTCTAAAAATAGATATAGAAAGAATAAGACAATTCCCTGACGATAGTGAATTACCCAAATTCAAAGATATAATAGGTTTGTTCAATAATTAGAATATGGTCAAAGAAAAAATATATTGGGAAAGTAGTTGTTTTATTGCTTTATTAAAGAAAGAAGAAGGCAGAATAAGAGCATGTCAAGGTACTATTGATAAAGCAGAGAAAAATGAACTCATTATTGTTACTTCTGCAATTACTTTTATCGAAGTGGTTAAACTACCAGGAGAAACTCCCCTTAAAAGAGAAGCTGAAAATACAATTAGAAAATTTTTTGAAAATTCATTTATAAATGTAAGAGAAGTTGATAGGCAAATCGGCATAATAGCAAGAGATTTAATGTGGAAGCATGAAGGTTTGAGGCCTAACGACTCTATTCATATTGCTACAGCAATTTTTTATAAAATACCAAAATTACATTCATTTGATGAAAGACATTTCTTAAAACTAAATAGTAAATATGGAAATCCCAAATTAACAATTTGTAAGCCCGATATCGAATACAATGAGCAACTTAAAATTCCAAATGAACATGAAGAACAATAATAAAGAGGATAAGAAAACAGAAAATAAAGAAGAATTTGACAAGTTATTAGAAACATTATTAAATACACTACCAGAAGAAATTAAAAAGAAAAAAGATAATAAAAATAAGGACGGTGAGTAAAGTGATAGCATATAAAAAAGAAAAACGTGAAAATGCAATGTGCTACTTTGCCACGGAACACCATAATAAAACTAGGAGATATTTACCTCAGACAACATTATATAAATATTTAGCTTATTTGGATTTTGAGAGTATTAAGGAAAGGGGCAGGCCTGCACTTGAACTTAAATATAAAGCATTTGAAAATGGCCCGGTTCCACCCGAAATTTATAATCGTAGAAAGAATTATACATCAAGATTAGTGGAGTTCATCCCAAGGGGCAAAGAAAATGGCAGAGAGAAGTATATTGTTAAAGCAAAAATAGATGCTAATTTGGATTACTTTTCGAAATATGAAATTAAGAAAATGGATGAATTGATTAATAAGTATGCAGTTGTTGAAATGTCCGAAAAAGAAATAGCAGATAGAATTTGTGATGATAGCCACAAGGATATTAAAGCATGGAAAGTTGCGCATGATATAAAAGAAAATACAATTATAGAATACGAAGATACTTTTGAAAATTTATTTAACAAAAAAGAAGATGAGTTAACGGCTGCTGAAGAAAATTTTCTTTTATATCTACATTAATGAATATTGGGACTGTTTTTAAATGGATTAATTATCCCAAACCTAGAGACTGCATCATAAAGGATAGATGGTTTGTTTATTTCGGAACAACAAGCATTTTGGCACTTGAGCAAAATGTTTTTATTTTTACTGCCACTAGTAAAACTAACCTTTATAAAAGAGGTAGTTGTAGGGAAAATCACAAAAATATAATCGGTTTTAAGACTGGGGAATGTGGTTTTGAAAAGCCATGCATTTTGGATCCTTATTTCTTCCAGAACAACTGGTCAATAGAAGAATTTAATAATTATAGAAGCGACCATGAAGTTAGGGGAAAATTACCAAATCAAGTATTGAGTGATTTTTATTATAAACTTCTGAATGATGGTAATATTGAAACGATAATAATTAAGGATATAAGAAGGAATCTAAATAGTATTGGGATATTTAATCTAAAAGTACCTAAGTAAATTATTTAGGTTTGTCAAGTATATAATCGCCTTTTTTTAATTCTAAAAGCATCCAAGATGGGGAGCCTAATTAACTATAAAGTTCATTAATTTTAATTATTTCACTTAAAATCTGGTTCGAAATTTCACTATTTAGGGGAGCCAATCTTAATATATATTTATAAACATTTATTAATTATTATATTCATATATTATTTGTGGTTAGAATCCTCACTGTCCGGCCATATTAAATATAATTCTTAATATTTATTATTGTATTCAAAATATTTTTTAGCCTGAAGACATTTTTCTAATTATTTTAATATATTCTTTTGGGCTGCCGTTATCTGATTTCATAAAAAATTAAGATGAATTTTCAAAGCCTCGTTAACCTTATATCTTATTTCTGTATCGTCAATAATTCCAATATTATTCATTAATCTTTTCTTAGATATGGTCCTGATCTGGTGGGCTAAAATTATGGAATCACTTGTAAGGCCTGTTTCCTTGCTGTGCTCCATTTTAATTAAAACCTCGTTAGGATATATTTTTCTTTTAAGTTTAAAGGATGTTATGAGAAGTATGGTTACTATAGGCATTAACGTACTGTAACAATCATCACTTATAATCAGTACAGGCCTTATTCCTTTTTGCTCTGAACCAATAATAGGGTTAAGGTCAGCTAAGAAGATTTTCCATTTATAATTCATATAAAAACTATTAATATACTATTCAAAATCTGAATATTTAAAATCATTTTCCACTTCTTTAATATCAGCTAAAAAAAGTGGGTCTTTACTTGCTTCTTGCAGTTCTTTTCTAATTTTTTCTTTTCTTAAATACTTAACCTCATTTTTTAAAGCATTTTCTACAAAAGAAGTCATAGACTTATAGTAACCATCTTTGACAGCTTTTTTCACTTGCATTATTATTTCTTCTTTTATGATAAAAGTTGTTTTAGGACTCATAGGAACTCCATTAACAATTGATAAGAATTAATTAATATATTACTAAAATTATTTAGAAATTGCAATATTATTATAAGGTAAATTATAAGGTATATTTTAAGTATCTAAAGGTTCTTTTTAAAAAAATATAGTAAAATCCTGAAGCAATACTTTTTTCCTGTGTTCTATAAAGTAAACCTATGGTTTACTTTTAAGTTAATTTTTGAAATAAAATTAATATTATTTATTTCCCAATTCGAATTCAAGAAACTGAAGAATAAAAATATTCTCATTTAAACTTATAATTATAGTCCTAACTTTATCTGTTGCGGTCAGCCATTTAAAAAACTATATCCTAAATATTTTAGTTTGTTTATTTTATGTTAATATATCATATATTAAGGATATTAAAGAAGAAAATAGTCTGTGCTATAAATGCAGAAGTTACAATTTAGACGGTAAAAACTTATATTCTAATTTAACTAAAGTGTTATCAACATTGACTAGTCCGGAGAGCCACTTTTCTCCAAATGGTTTTCTTCCCCTGGCCACCAGTTAGAAATGGGGAAATATTTACATTATAATTAGAATTTTTATTATAGTTATAATTATTGTGCAAGTACTTCAAATTTCTATATAATTACAGATACCGTATTAAATAAATAAAAAATTTTTTATTTAAAAAGGCTATACGGAATCTAAATTTAATGGTTAATAGCTTCTTAATTTTAATAAATAAGGAAAATGTTTAAACCAGTTTTTGGAACAACTAATAAAATTGTCCAGTATATTGCTGAGATTTCAGCAGCAAGAGAACTGATTCTAAATGCTGCTCTTCTTCCACAGTGGGAGGTTAGACTACGTAGAGAAGCAATAATAAAAATGGCTCATCATTCGACAAGTATAGAAGGTAATCCTTTAACTTTGGAACAGGTAAAGAAATTACTTATTGGTAACAAGATTACCGCCTGGCAGAAGGACAAAGATGAAGTATTAAATTATGTTAGTGTACTTGAATATATTGATAAACTTGGAGATAAAAAAGTTAAAAATATTACTGAAGAAATCATTCTCAGGATTCATCAAATTAACACAAAAAATATTTTGCCAAAAGATCAATCAGGTTTTTACCGCAAAATACCAGTTGCTGTTGTAAATGGATTTGGAAAAGTTGTTTTCCAGCCACCTCCTGCAGATAAAGTATCAAGCCATATGAAGGATTTTATCTTATGGTTAAACAGTAATCAGGCACGAGAATTGTATCCTGTGATATTAAGTGGGATTTCTCATTATGAATTTGTTAGAATTCATCCTTTTGCTGATGGTAATGGAAGGACTGCCAGAGCACTGTCTACATTGATTCTGTATCTTAAAGGTTTTGATACTAAAAGATTCTTTGCACTGGATGATTACTATAATGAGGATAGAGGAAGATATTATGCTGCATTACAAACAGTAAATCAGAAGACTCTGAATACAACACAATGGTTGGAATATTTCTGTGAGGGTGTTGCAGTTAGCATGAATAAAGTTAAGGATACAGTTCTACAATTAAGTCATGATAGAAGACTTAAAAATAAAAGGGGACAGATTTTTTTAAACGAAAGGCAAATTAGAATTTTAAAATATCTACAAACAAATTTGAAAATAACTACTAAAGAATGCCAAAATATGTTTAAGGTCTCTGAACGAACAGCAAGAGGCTACTTGAGTGAATTAGTAAAGAAAGATTTAATTAAACCTGTTGGACCCCAAAAGGGTAGATATTATATATTAAGTTAATTTATTGCTGAGAAATTGCCGAGAAATTGCCGAGAAAAACATTGGAGGGTATAAAGGAAGAGAGCCGGGGGAAGGAATTTTCACACGTTAGCGCCGCTCACTGCAAAGAAGCCCTGATCAAATCAGAAATATTTTCAAAATAAATAAGGCTTATAATTTTTTCTTCTTACAGGAATGGATTGTATTTGGTAATTTTACCCTCAATCTACAGTTTTCAAAGTTTCTTTATTACCAGTTTCTTTTGAGTATAATAGTTGTTATAATATCAAACTATATAATATGTAATTTGCTACTTCCAAAGATTTTAAATAAAAAGTTCTGTACTGGATATTAATTCTATGGAATTAGAACATAAAAAGTATTGGCTTCTTTTTTATGGATTAATAATTGGGGTCTCATTCGATATTTTTTTCTATGATAAGACACTTGGTATTTCTTATCTGATTTTTATTGTTCTGATTCTACTGATATTTTTAGTAAGCTTTTGGGATTCTTTAAGAAAATTAAATAATCTGATGTGGTTATTTACAGTTCCTGTATTATTACTTACAATTACTTTCTTCATCTACTCTAATCAAATACTTAGGATTTTAAACTATCTGATTGTTCCTATTCTAATAATAATGTTTAGTTCTTTGGTTACAGAGGTGAATAAATCAAATTGGTCGGATATAAGATTTATAGGAGATATTGCTAAGAGGATTTTTGTGCCTTTTGGATTTATACATAAACCATTTTTTACATTATTTAGGATAAATGTTCATGGAGGTAAAGATAGTAAAAGTAGAGTTCTGCCAAAAGTATTTATAGGTATATTGATTTCAGTTCCAATTCTGGCAATTATTATATGGCTTCTCTCGTCTGCAGATATTGTATTTAAGAATCTTTTTTTAAATATCCCTATTTCAAAAATAATAAAGCACTTTTTAGTAATAATTACAGTTTCAGTTTATGCGACTTGTTTTCTATGGGCTCTAATAAAAGCCTTTAATGAAAGAGAAAGGTCTGCATATAGTAAAATAAAATGGAAATTATTTTTTGATCCTGTAATTTTATTGACTTTACTGGTTTTAATAAATGCAATTTACGCTGTATTCTCTATTATTCAATTTGCTTATCTTTTTGGTGGAAGTTCTTTTGTTTTGCCTTCTTCTTACACTTATGCAGAATATGCAAGAAGAGGTTTTTTTGAACTGGTTATTGTATCAATTATCAATTTTGGAATTCTACTTTTCGGTATCACATTTGTAAAAAAAGATAATAAAAGAATCGTTGTTGCTATTAGGGCTCTTCTTACCTTACTTGTAATTTTTACCTTTATTTTATTGATATCAGCGTTTTATAGAATGTTGGTTTATGAGCAGGCATATGGATTTACATATCTTAGGATATTTGTTCAGGCTTTTATGATAATGCTGTTTTTCTTATTTATTATTAATATTGCCTATATTTGGTATCCGAAGCTCCCTATAATTAAATCTTATTTTATAATCTCACTTG
>CAZHOY010000065.1:0-7439 GCA_964534695.1 uncultured Actinomycetota bacterium
TATTATAAAAGATTTTTAAAATTTTATAAAATTATTTTTTCACTTTAAAGTAAAATAATTTTTACTTTGAAATACTAATTATGTAAGCAAAGGGGTCGGCTATTAAAAATTTACTTACCGGTTTTATTTTAATATAATCAATAACCTGTGGGTACTACTTTTAAAAGGAGATACCAATAAAGGAATTAAAAACACTTTTAAAATACCTAAAAAAACACCAGTCCCGGTTTTCAATAAGTGTTATCTGCATTTTTTTAACCAGCCTGATAATGCTCCTTATTCCCTGGATACTCAAACTGGCTATTGACAGTATTGAAAAATCACCTGAAACCGCTACTCTCCTGAAGTACGGTGCGTTTCTGGTCTGTATTGCATCAGTTCAGGGAATTTTTAGGTTTTTTATGAGAAAAATCCTGATAGGCATATCCAGGAAAATTGAGTACAGCATCAGAACTGACTTATTTTCACACCTGCAGAAACTCGACTCCTCTTTTTTTACCCATACCAGAACAGGCAGCATCATGGCCCTTATGACCAATGACCTTGAGGCAGTAAGGAATTTTTTAGGCCCGGGGCTGATGAATCTCTTTAATACCATTTTTACTTTTATAACCGTACTGACCGTAATGTTTTTCATAAATGTAAGGCTGTCACTTTATTCACTGATTGCCATTCCCATACTCCCCCTGCTGGTAAGCAGGCTTGGTTCCATGCTATATCAGAGATTTAAAAAATCCCAGGAACAATATGCGCTGCTTTCGGCCAGAACCCAGGAAAGCATTGCCGGAATGAAAGTTATAAAATCGTTTACCCAGGAAGAAAATGAGAAAAACACATTCTCGGATTTAAACCTGGAATATATAAAAAGGAACCTTTCCCTGGCCAGAATCAGGAGCCTGTTCTGGCCCTCCATGATTTTTATAGGAGGAATTGGAACCATAGTTGTCCTTCTGGTAGGCGGAAGGCAGGTTATGGACAACACTTTGACCATAGGCCAGTTCGTCCAATTTTCTGCCTACATCGGCGCCATTACCTGGCCCCTCATCTCACTGGGATGGGTTATAAACCTGGTCCAGCGCGGTTCTGTTTCTATGGGCAGAATTAACAATATGTTTAAAATAAAACCGGATATTACCAGCCCCAAAAAACCGGCTGGCCCTAAAGGCTTAAAGGGTAATATCAGTTTTAATCATGTATTTTTCAGATATGAGCTGGATGAAAACACCAGAAAGCTTATCAGGGCAAACTTTATCAATTTCAAAGATACTCCATCGGAATTTGCAGAGAACCACTGGGCGGTTAAGGATATAAGCTTCGACATTAAAGCAGGAATGAAGGTTGGGATAGTAGGATTTACAGGATCCTCAAAATCAACTGTAGCCAGCCTGATCCCGCGCCTTTATAATCCTCAGAAGGGTAAAATTTTAATAGACGGTTTGGATATAAAATCCTACTCCCTGAAAGTTTTGCGCTCAAATATAGGATACGTTGCCCAGGAGCCTTTTCTTTTCTCAAAATCAATCAGAGAAAACATCCTGTTTGGAAAAGAGGAGCTGCTGTCATATCTCAGCGAGGATGAGGTTATGCAGAAAATCATAGAAGCTTCAAAAATATCACATCTCCACCAGGATGTAAGCCTGTTTCCCAAAAAATACGAAACCCTTATCGGGGAGCGCGGGGTTACTCTGTCGGGGGGACAGAAACAGAGGCTGGCCATTGCCAGGGCCCTGCTTTCAGAGCCTGCCATTTTAATTTTTGATGATTCATTTTCAAACGTGGATACCAATACCGAAGAATTAATACTGCAGGATTTAAAACAAAAAATCCGCAGTGTTACTTCTATAATAATCTCCCATCGTATTTCCACCATAAAGAACTCGGATCTTATTATAGTAATTGACCAGGGGGGAATAAATTCAATGGGCCGGCACGGTGAACTTATTAAAAAATGCAGCATTTACCAGAACCTGTATTATAAACAGCAGCTGTCCGAGCAGCTTAAAGAGGAAATCTAATAACAACCAAGGATAAGAGATGATAGAAGGTTTTTACGAAAAAGGTCTTACAGAAAAACAAATAGATAAAAAAATAATTCTAAAACTTCTCAGGTATGTAAAACCCTACCGCCTTCTTCTGGTCTTTACCATCCTGCTTCTTCTGCTCACAGCGGGCCTGCAGATAGCGGGGCCGTTCCTTATAAAAATAGCCATTGATAATTATATTATGCCCGGGGAATTTAAAGGGCTGCTTTACATAGCAGCCTTATACGGGCTGGTAATATTATTTGAATTTGCAATCCGGTACTTTCAGGGATACTACACCGAATATATGGGGCAGAAGATAATGTACGATATGAGAATGGATATTTTTTCCCATATAAACAAGATGCCCATGTCCTTCTTTGATAAAAATCCGGTGGGAAGAATAATGACCAGAGTTACAACCGATGTTCAGACCTTAAATGAAATGTTATCCTCCGGAATAGTTACCATATTCGGGGATATATTTATGATAGCGGGCATTATGATTATTATGCTGTCCCTTAACTGGAAGCTGTCACTAATAACTTTTTCGGTATTGATCCTGCTGGCCATTGCCACCTTTATATTCAGATCCAAGGTTAGAATAACTTTCAGGGTTATAAGAGCCAAAATATCCAATATCAATTCCTTCCTGCAGGAAGCAATCTCCGGAATAAACACCACCAAACTGTTTAACAGGCAGAATGAGAATAGCAAAGATTTTAACAGCCTGAATCAGAGTTACCTTGATATTTACCTCAAAACCATATTTTATTATGCCGTTTTTTTCCCGGTGGTAATGATTATCAGCACCCTGGCCATAGCCCTTATAATCTGGTATGGAGGACAGGGAGTTATACAAAACCTTCTTACCCTGGGAACCCTGGTTGCTTTTATCCAGTACATAGAAAAATTTTTTCACCCCATAAGCGATCTGAGTGAAAAATTCGGGATTCTCCAAGAAGCTATAGCTGCCTCGGAGAGAATATTTAAACTTCTGGATCAGAAGCCTTCTATAGTGTCTCCAGCAAGACCTGTAAAAATAAAAGAGATAAAGGGAGATATTAAATTTGATAAAGTATGGTTTGCTTATAATGATAAAAACTACGTGCTGAAGGATATTTCATTTAAACTTGAAACCGACCGGAGCATAGCTTTCGTAGGAGCAACAGGCTCGGGAAAAACTTCAATAATAAACTTACTTAACAGGTTTTATGACATCTCCAGGGGAAAGATTTTTCTTGACGATATAGATATAAAAAGGTTTGACTTGAGCTATCTAAGAAAACATATAGGGGTAGTGATGCAGGATGTATTTCTATTCTCGGGAACCGTTCTGGACAACATCCGCCTTGGAAACAAAGATATTCCCCTGCATAAAGTAATTGAAGCTTCAAAGTATGTAAATGCCCACCAGTTTATAGAAAAGCTTCCCTATAAGTATAATTATGAGGTCAAAGAAAGAGGAGGGGTATTATCAGTAGGCCAGCGTCAGCTGATTGCCTTTGCCAGAGCCCTGGTATTTAATCCTGAAATACTTCTGGTTCTTGATGAAGCCACCTCCAGTATCGATTCAGAAATAGAATCGTTAATTCAGAACGCCCTGGCTAAAATAATGAAAAACAGGACTACTATAGTGATTGCTCACAGACTTTCCACCATAAAGAATGCGGATAAAATAATAGTCCTGTCACACGGTAGGATAGTGGAAAAGGGCACTCATAAGCAATTGCTTAAATTAAGGGGAATCTATTACAAATTATACAGATTTCAATACCAGCTTCAGGTTTAGAAATAATCTGCTCCATTACATATACTTAATTCTGCTCTGGCTACTGCCAGTATTCCGGTTTTTCTATTTTATTTCCACTGCTGTCAATAATACTGGCCGGCAGCTGGCTCTTTCTAAAATAATCAGTAAAAATCTTTGCGTTGTAGTGGCAGTATTCCCTCAGTCTATCTGTCTTTCTGTACGGCGGGAAGAATATGACCAGTTTCATGTTAAAAAATTCCAATATGGCCCTGCATATGGGCACCAGATCACTATCTCCGGATATCAGTATTTGGGTATCACAGTTTATTTGATAAGCATCCTTGAACATTTCAACTGCTATATTAATATCTGTCATTTTTTCGCTAAAATTTTTAAAAACCTTACCGCACCTGCTGCATACCGTGGTACCTTTTTGGTGCCTGCCCATAAAAATCATCACACCATCCAGGGTTTTTAATGCCTTTATATAAGAAGACTGCCTCTGAAACTTTCCTTCATCAAATCTTGTTGAGACCATACTGGTAAAATACTTTACCTTAAGCAAATTCTGATTGGTGAGGCATAGTTTTTCGGCCAGCTTTTTTAAATCCAGCCAGTAATACTTTCTCAAGTTGGCTTTCTTTAAGCCATTATAGAGATTAAGCCCGTCAATATAGAAAATTACCCGCTCATTCATAATAACTTACCCAAAAAGAAAGGCCTCTAAATAGAGGCCTCGAGACAGAGATACTATCTCTGTTGTGGTATTAAAATTTGATTTAGCATAAGAATTATAGAACAATTGCATTCCTTTTGTCAAAGGATTTTAAAACTGACATGTAACATTCCTTAAATATTACTTTCTGATATCTATATTAATAGTATATATTACAATCTTAAAAAAGCCTACTACTTATACTCATTTATTTAATAAAAACAATATTTAATCAAATAATAACATATTAATATATGAAATTAATAATATATTTACTATATCCGCCTATTATCAATTTTTTAATGAATTTTCTTTGTGATATAATCAATGCATCGTTATTAAATACCTTATTATCTGGTAATATTTTTTACCAATTAACCATAGGAGTGGAATGCTTCTACAAAATTTTTACTTGAATACCACAGTTATCCTTTTAATATCATACCTTATCGGTTCTTTTCCAACAGCATATATTGCCGGAAGAATAAAAGGCATCGATATACGCAAGGAAGGAACTAAAAATGTTGGGGGCATGAATACAATTACAAATGTAGGAAAGGTTGTCGGAATTATAGTAATAATAACAGACATCGGGAAGGGAGCTCTGGTTGCATACCTGGCCGCTATATTTTCGGACCATGTCTTTATTCCACTGCTTGCCGTTGTTTTTGCAGTGGCGGGTCATAACTGGATGGCCTATATAGGTTTTAAAGGCGGTAAAGGAGTTTCCACATTTCTGGGTGGATTGCTTTACCTTTCGCCTCTATCATTTCTTTTCCTCTATCTGCTGTTCGTACCCATAGCCCTGTTTATTACCAAGGACACCTATCTTTCCACCTCGCTGGGATTCTTTTTATTTTCTTTTTTCCTCTGGGTTTACCATGGAAGCTCCTGGTGGTTAATATTCGGTCTCCTGGTAACACTGGCTTACAGTATAAAAAGTTTTGGCCTTCTAAAAACGTACTACACCCAGAGAAGAAAAGACGTAAGCCCGGTAATGAAAAAAATATTCAAGCCATTTTTTAAAGGAATGTAAAATATGAAGTGCCCTTACTGCTCAAATCCTGATACAAGAGTTATAGATTCAAGACTAACTGACTCCAATGACAGTGTCAGGAGAAGAAGAATGTGTGAAAAATGCGGTAAAAGATTTACCACCTATGAAAGGCTGGAAAACCAGCCCATAGCAGTCATAAAGAAGGATAACACCAGACAGCCTTTTGATAAAAATAAAATACTGAGCGGTTTGATCAGGGCCTGTATAAAAAGAAATATAAGCACGGAAATATTAAATAAAATTGTGGATGATATAGAAAACGAAATCTCCAACATGCCTTCCAATGAAATTCATTCCAGTGAAATAGGAAACCTGGTGTTAAAAAGATTAAAAGGTCTGGATAAAGTAGCCTACATAAGATTTGCTTCCGTTTACAAGCAATTTAATAACATCAAGCAATTCACCAAGGAATTATCGGAACTGCAAAAACCAAAATAAAACCCACCCTTGTCTATAATTTATATCTCAGCACCGCACCAATACTTCCTGCCTCCGCAAGCTTTTTACTTTCTTCCATATCCACAATTTCACACCCCTGGTTTAAAGCATCTTCCACTATTTCATCAACAATATCATTATAAAATACAAGTTTCCCTTTGCAATAGGGACACCTATCCTTACGCTCGGTGGTCAGATAATGGCATGAGTCGCATATATAGCCCTGGTGTATAAACTGCCTGTCATATATTAAAATCCTTATCTGCTCGATTAACAGCGACCTTATGGTGGCATCAATTCCAAGCACACCCATCCTATTGGGATTATATTCATCAATCAGCCTGTCAACCAGATCATTTTTAGTTCTGGTTTCAAATTCATCAATAACCTCCCTGGCCTTCCTGCTGACTAAAGAAGTATTTGAATCCGGTTCAGCATCCATATTGCCGATATGTCTCGACTGCAGGTAACTGTGCAGGTAATTATAAAAGCCGGGGATAATTTCCTTTCTGCCGCCCAGGATCAAATAATCAAATTTCTTATCTTTAAAAAGTTCCATGGTTCTGTCATTTATCAGCTTGAAGAAATGATGCAGCTTTTCTTCCAGTCTTCCCAGAATCTTTTTTTCTCTTAATACCGCCTGACTTCTAAAATTTACCTTTGAGGGGACATCACTTATAAATGCGGCAAGATACTGGTTAATTTCCCCCAGATATACTGAATAAATCTGCGCCTTTTCCCTGTTTATAAGCAGTACTCCATATCTTTTGGAATTACTTATGAGTGTCCTTATATTCTGGGTATATGGCTTGGGATCAATAATTATCTTAGATCTCATTATTATGGGTATTCTAAATTCCTCCCACAGGCCGTCTCCGGAGGAAAAAATTACCAGTGTTTTAGTGGAATCAGCTCTAAATTTATCATTTACAAAAGCTTTTAGCCTCTCAAGAATTTCCAGTATTTCCTTTTTCTGGTTCCTGTCAAAACCGGGGTCAGACCCCAATTTCTCCCTGCTGGCGGCAATCATTGAATTTAATCTGGTCTGATAACTTTTCTTGGTAACCCTGGACCGGTCCACCAGAAGATAAAGGCTTACAACCTGTTTTCCGGTGGGAACATAATTCAGTATTGCCTCAAGACTCCTGACATCATTATTTGAATTTGTCATAAAACCTCTCTTATTACTTGCAGTTAGAAATAATAAATACAGACTTTATTATCACCATAAAGTCGCTTTTAATTTAAAAACTTCAATTTATAATCAAAATTGATTATTATTATACAATATATATTAAATAAAGAGAGCACTTATGTTTGGTTATATCGGATATAAAATTCTTGAATTTATAGCTGTTGCGACCCCCTACCCCATTACATATTGTATCGGAGCTTTCGGTGCTATGCTGTGGTTTTTTACCGGCATTAATGTTGCAACCATTAAAAAAAATATAT